>JBBQDJ010000013.1:0-17710 GCA_038319595.1 Verrucomicrobiales bacterium | reverse complement strand
TCATCTCGTCCTTGCGGTCGATGATTTCCAGCATGGCGGCTTTGGGAAACTTGCTGGATCCCGAGTAATCGAGGCGGGCGAGGAGTTCGAGAGGCGTGGCATGCATGTGCGAACCGAAGAAATCACTAAGTTCCTCGAAAGGAAAGCCCCTTGAATCAGGGTTTCAATCCGCTCATCTTTCCTCCTAAGTTTTCCAAAATTAGGAATTGGCTCTTGAAATTGGAGCAGCTTCTCCTAATTTGCTCCTAGTTTTTCCAAACTTAGGAGCAAATCATGAAATTCCCCCAATTGCCGCCTGCCTGGCAGCCGCTGCTGGACCGTGCGATCCAGCACGGGAAGGGGGATGCTTTCATGGATTTCAGCCATCAGGAGAATCTGAGGGCGGACCGGTATTTGCACTGGGATGATTTCCGGCACCGGACTTCGGACAAGGCCGGCCTCTCGAAGGACGAGCAATGGGCGGCGATCCGGATGGGGCGGGCCATGCGGTCGCAGCCGATTCCACTACAGGACACGAAAGGGCGGCCGTTCACGTTTTTTCTCACCCCGAAGGCGTTCGGGTTGCTTCGGGAAATCGACTTGCACTGCGGATTCGGGCCATCGGAAAGCGCCGTGGTGAGGGAGGAAACGAGCCGCCACCAGTTCGATTCGGTGATGGAGGAGGCACTAACGTCGAGCCAGCTTGAGGGCGCGGTGGTGACCCGGTCGGAGGCGAGGGAAATGATCCGCAGCCAGCGTCCACCAGCGACCGAACACGAGCGGATGGTGATGAACAATTACCGCACGATGCGCCTGCTCACCGAGTTAAAGGAAAAGCCCTTGACGCCCGAGGTGGTCCTGCGGATTCATCGTGAGGTGACGGCGGGCACGCTGGAGGATGCGGCGCACGAAGGAAAACTTCGCGGCGTGGACGACAACGTGCGGGTGGAGGACGAGGAGAGCGGCGAGGTTTTTCACACGCCGCCGGATGCGTCCGCCCTGCCTGAGCGGATCGTGAAGCTCTGTGATTTTGCGAACGAAATGGGGATGACTGGATTTCTCCATCCGGTGGTCCGTTCCATCGCATTACACTTCTGGATCGCCTACGATCATCCGTTTGTGGATGGAAACGGTCGGACGGCGCGGGCTTTGTTCTATTGGTCGATGCTGCGGAACGGCTACTGGCTGGCGGAGTATTTCTCGATTTCCCATGAGATTTTGAGAGCTCCGAAACAATACTACCGGTCTTTTCTGCACACCGAAACTGATGGAAACGATTTGAACTATTTCCTGCTACACCAGTTGGAGGTGATCGGCGCGTCGATCGATGCGCTGAAAAAATCCATCCTCGCCAAACAGCAGGAGGCCGAGTCGCTGCGCCGGAATCTCGGCGTGGGTGGTGACTTCAACTACCGCCAGATTGCGTTGCTCAAGCATGCCCTGAAACACCCGTTCGCGGCTTACACCGTGGTCGGTCACCAGACGTCCCACGGCACTTCCAATCAGACGGCAAAAAACGACATCGCGGCTCTCGAAGCGAAAGGCTTCCTTGAACGCGGGAAGGTCGGGAAGGCGTTTGTTTACAGCCCGGCGGCGGACCTTGTGGGAAAGCTGGGCTTGTGAGATCCAACCCATCACACCCGCCCACGCTCCCGTCCAATCCGTGACCATCCATCCGCTCCTCGATGGCAACGGCCAACCCTAGACCTCGCGAAAATCCCCATCACGGCTTCACCCGCAGTTTGGCGAACATCGCCTCCGCCACCTTGTCGCCATGGCCCTCTAACCGGGCTTGATAGAATCCGGTGACACCATCGGGACTGGTGACGGAGAACGGTTCGGTTTCCCAGGTGTCATCGGTGTCGCCGAAGGCCATCGTGGCGAAATAGTAACGGAGGGTGCGGTTCAGGCCAGGGACATCAACGGTGAACCACTTGCGCGGATTCTCATCCATCTCGCCTGGCAGGCCGGGTTCGAGGACGGATGGGGCATCCACCAGAACCGGAGCCGCGGCGGGGGTTCCGAGGATCGAAACTTGGTAACACTCGCCGTCGGCGATTTTGGCGATTTCCCCATAACTGCTGCGGTATTGGCCGCGTGGTCCGGCGCTCCAGTGTGGTTTGCCGAAGGCGGCGGGGAGTTTGCCGAAATCGACAAGCGGGATTTTCAGGCCGACGAGCTTGTCGGTTTCCTCCATGCCTTCCCGCGCGGCGAGGCGCCATTGTTCCAGCTTCACCCGGCTATCCGAACCGGCGCTCTTCGGGTGCGTCACGCCGCAGGAGGCGAAGAGAACGGTGGAAATTCCGGCGACGAGCGAAGTAAAACGGAGGGTCATGCCGTGAGGTTAGGGAGCGCTCGGGATTCTGGAAGAAAATCCGGCGTTCCGGCTGGCACACAATGCGCTTTTGTTCAGCGTAACCCCGCCTATCCTAGCGCCCATGATCCTGCGTCGAGAATTCCTCACCACCCTGACCTTGCTGATAGGCTTCACACTTTGCGGATGCAGCGAAAAAACTAAATCCGCAACGGGCGGCCAGACGCTGCGGGTCGGAATGGAGTTGTCCTATCCGCCATTCGAAATGCAGGACAAGGCGGGGAATCCTGATGGCGTCGGCGTGAAACTCGCGGAGGCGCTGGCGAAACACCTCGGTCGCCCGCTCAAGATCGTACCGATGGATTTCTCCGGCCTCATCCCCGCGCTGAAGACGGGGAATGTCGATCTCGTCCTGTCCTCGATGACCGCCACCGAAGAACGCCGGGAGTCGATCGATTTCTCCAATCCCTATGCCTTCACTGGCCTCGCTTTGTTGGTTGGAAAAAATTCGGAAATTCAGTCCATCGATGATTTGAAAAAGCCCGGCCGCACGATTTCCGCCAAGGCGACCACCACCGGCGAGACGTGGGCGATCAACAACCTGCCGACGGCCAAGCGCGTGGTGTTCGAGGATCAGTTTGCCTGCGTGCTGGAAGTCGTTCAAGGCCGTGCCGATGCATTCATCTACGACCAGCTCAGCATCTATCAGTATGCGCAGGAGAACAAGGAGACCACCCGCGGACTGCTGAAGCCGTTCGTCGAGGAATCATGGGCCATCGGAATCGCGAAGGGCCATGAGGAACTAAAGACGCAAGTGAACGCGTTTATCGAAGAGTTCCGGGCGCAGGGCGGGTTTGGAAAACTTGGGGATCAGTATTTGAAAAACGAGAAGAAGTTCCTCGAAGACGCGGGCATTCCTTTCATTCTGAGATAACGCGAAAGCCACCGGAATGACCCGCCGCCAGCTGCTTGCCAATGCCCTCGTCGCGATCGCGCTGGTGGTGCTCTTCTCGTGGCTCTGCACGTCGGTCTTCGCCATGTTAGATAAGGAAACCGACTGGTCGAAAGCGTGGGAATACCGGGAAACGCTCTGGCGCGGCTGGCTGGTGACCTTGGGAATCTCGTTCGCCGCGCTCATCGGAAGCATCATCTTCGGGCTGCTGTTCATGCTCGGGCAGAGATCTTCGCTGGTGGTCATCCGCTGGACCTGCCGGGGTTTCCTGGAGTTTGTCAGGGACACGCCGCTGCTGGTGCATCTGTTGTTCGGTTACTTCGTGATCTTCGCGCCGCTGATTTCGAGGCCTTTGGGTGAGCAGGGATTCAATGACAAGCTGATCATCGGCGTGCTGCTTCTATCCGTTTTCGAGGGGGCGTATCTCGGTGAGATTCTGCGCGGTGGCGTGGAGAGCATTCCGAAAACACAGTGGGAATCCGCGCGGGCGGTGGGATTCAGCCGCTTCCAGATCTATCAATATGTGATCTTCCCGCAGGCCTTGCGGCGCGTGCTCCCGGCGATGGCGGGGCTGTTCGTTTCCTTGATCAAGGACTCGTCGTTACTCAACGTCATCGGCGTGGCGGAGTATTTCTATAACACACGGAATTTCATTTCGCGCTCCTACGCCGGGCTCGAAGGCTACATACCGTTGGCGCTGGGCTATCTCATCCTAACACTTCCGGTCGCGTGGTTGTCGCACTGGTTGGAAAAACGCTTTCGTCATGAAACTTGAAGTCACCGGCCTGACCAAATGCTACGGCAAGACCCATGCGGCGGATGGGCTCTTCCTGTCGGTCGCAGCGGCTCGAGTGCTGGTGCTGATCGGTCCGTCCGGCGGTGGGAAAAGCACCCTGCTGCGGCTGTTGGGCGGCCTTGAAACCGCAGACTCGGGCACGGTGGCGATTAACAACCATTCCTTGTCGTCGGACCCTGCGATGCTCCAAGCCTACCGCCGGAAAAATGGATTCCTCTTCCAACAGTTCAATCTTTTCCCTCATCTAACCGCGAGGCGGAACATCTCGCTTCCCTTGGAAAAAGTGCATGGCCATTCCCCTGCCGAGGCGGAGAAGATCGCGGCGCAGGCGCTGGATCGCTTCGGCCTGCTGGATCATGCCGACAAGCTGCCCGCACAGCTTTCCGGCGGCCAGCAGCAGCGTGTCGGCATCGCCCGCGCGGTGGCCCATGGGCCGGAGATTCTTTTCCTCGACGAACCAACCTCCGCGCTCGATCCCGAGATGACGGCAGAGGTCTTGGAGCTCATCCAAGAACTCGCCGAGGCGGGGCAGGACATCATCCTCAGCACCCACGAGATGGGATTTGCCCGGGCGGTAGCGGACCAGGTGGCTTTTGTGGCGCTGGGAAAAATCGAGGAACTCTCGCCGCCTGCCGAGCTATTCGGCGCACCGAAGTCCGCACTGTGCCAGCGGTTCCTGTCGCGGGTGATGCGGTATTGACGTGCTTGGTGATGGATTAAGATTCTTTTTATCGATCATAAATTAGTGGTATTATGATCGATAAAACAAATGACCATCCATCCGTTTGAGGACGGGAACGGTCGAATCGGGCGGGCGATTGCGGAGCTTTCGCTGTCGCAATCGCTAGGCCGACCCGTGCTTCTGGCCTTGTCCCAAAGTATTGGCAGGAAGAAGAAGCTCTATTATGAGCGGTTGGGAGCAGCCAGCCGATCCTTAGAGGTGACGGACTGGGCGAGTTATTTTGCAGACACCATTCTTGAAGCTCAGGCGAGTGCGATCCGTCAGGTCGGCTTCGTGATCGCCAAGGGGAAATTCTTCATGCGTTTCCGTGATCGCCTGAATCCGCGTCAGGAAAAAGTCATGCTGAAACTTTTCGACAGTGGACCCGATGGCTTCATCGGCGGCCTGAGTGCCGGGAATTACGCGAGCCTTACGAAAGCTTCCTCCGCCACGGTCACCCGCGACCTGGCCGAACTCGTGGAGTGGGGGGCGCTGACAAGGTCAGGCGAACGCAAACACACCCGCTACCGCCTCAACCCGGGGTAAATGGATCGGGTATTCAGATCTCCGCCCACGATGCCGATTGGTTCAGCCCCGAAGAAGATCGATCCCATCCAAGGCGACTTTCAGAAGGCAGAAATCCAGAATATTGACCAAAGTGCTATTTCGCTATACAATTAGCCATAACAATGAATTTAAGCCTGTTTCTTTCCCGTGAGCCTATCCCTCGCCAAGCGATGGAATCAGCTCGCCAGCGCTTGGCGGGTTTCCCGATCCTGACCATCACCGGCCCACGCCAATCTGGCAAAACGACGTTGTCTCGTCTCCTCGCGCCGGATCTCCCTTACTTCTCGCTCGAAGATCCCGATACTCGCGCTTTTGCAATCGAAGATCCCCGCGGCTTCTTGCGGCAAGCGTCAGACGGAGCCATCCTCGATGAGGTCCAACGCGTCCCGGAACTCTTCTCCTACCTTCAGGGAGTCGTGGATTCCGACCGCAGGATGGGACGCTTCATTCTCACGGGTTCGAGCCAGTTCGAGCTGATCGAATCGATCACCCAAAGCCTCGCCGGCCGGGCGTCCATGCTCACCCTCCTGCCCTTCTCACTGCCCGAGCTTCAGGCAGCCGGTCGCGCGCCGTCCAGTGTGGACGAGCTCCTTTACGCCGGTTTGTTCCCCCCGATTTACGACCGCCCGGTCGAACCCACTCTCTGGCTTCAGGACTACATCGGCACCTATTTGGAACGGGACGTCCGGCAGATTCTTAAAATCCAGAATCTCGCCACCTTCCAGCGCTTCGTCCAGCTCTGCGCCGGACGGATTGGACAACTGGTGAACATCAAATCGCTCGCATCGGACACTGGCATCACCCGAATCACCGCCGAGGCGTGGCTCTCGGTCCTTCAAGCCAGCCACCTAGTTTTTCTCGTACAACCTTGGTTCACCAATCTCAACAAGCGACTCATCAAGACCCCGAAGCTCTACTTCTGCGACCCCGGCCTCGCCGGATGGTTTCTAGGCATCCGCAACGCCGGACATGTCACCGCCCACCCGCAGCGCGGAGCCTTGTTTGAAAACTGGGTCATGACCGAGTTGCTTAAGGCGCAGACCAACCGCGGCATCAAACCCTCGCTCCATTTCCTCCGCGACAAGGAAGGACACGAAATCGACGCCTTTATCGAAACCGGACCGGATACCTTCCAAGCCGTCGAAATCAAATCCGGTGAAACCATTGCCGCTGACTTTTTCACCGGTCTCGACTACTGGCGTGCCAAACTCACTCGTCAAACCGTCGCGCCCTGGCTCGTCCACGGCGGCACCGCCCATCAGCAGCGGGAAAAGGGCACCGTCCTTCCGTGGAACGATCTCTCACCGCTACTCTCCACCCTGTCCTCGTGATCCACCTCAACCCGATGCGCCGAAGTCAAATCGCGGACACGGCCATTCCATTCCCACTCGGCGTGGAATCCGGTGTGGATTCGAAATGCTGGAAACTCCGTCCGGCATTGTAAGGTGTGCAGGCTTGCCCTTTCCGGTCACGTTGCTAGAACCGCAGTTATGAATGAGAAAAAAGCGCTGTGTGTCCAAGGGTTGATGCCTTTCGTCCTGCTGATCATCGTCGCGATTGCGGCACTCGTCACGGGCAGGCTGCAATGGGTGTTAGAAGCCGCGCCGTTTCTGATGGTGTTGATCGTTCCCATCGGCATTCTCTGGTTGAAAGGCTTGTTCATCGTCTCCCCTAACGAAGGAAAAGTCCTGACGTTCTTCGGAAAATACACCGGCACCGTTAGAACGCCGGGGTTCTGGTTCGCCAATCCGTTCGCCAGCAAGACGAGAATTTCGCTCAAAGTGAGCAATTTCCAAAGCCCGCAACTCAAGGTGAACGATGCCCACGGCAACCCGATCGAGATCGCCTGCGTGATCGTCTGGCGGGTGGTGGATACGGCGAAGGCGATGTTCGACGTGCAGGACTACGGCGTTTTCGTCCACATCCAGTGCGAGACTGCGCTGCGTCACTTGGCCAGCCATTATCCGTATGAGCCGCACGAGACTGGCGAGGTTTCGCTGCGTGGATCACCGGAGAAAGTCGGCGAAACCCTGCAACGCGAAGTGCAGGGGCGGGTGATGTTGGCAGGCATCGAGATCATCGAGGCGCAGCTTTCCCACCTGGCCTACAGCCCGGAAATCGCGCAGGCGATGTTGCGCCGCCAGCAGGCCGCTGCAGTGATCGGTGCCCGGCAGATGATCGTCGAAGGCGCCGTGAGCATGGTGGAAATGGCACTCAAGAAACTGGAGGCTGACAATGTGGTCCACCTCGACGAGAAGAGCAAATCCGTGATGGTGAACAACCTGATGATCGCCTTGGTTTCGGAATCCCACATCCAGCCAGTGATGTCGACGAGCACGCCGGGGTGACGCTGAAATTTAAGAAAGGTTTACAATATCCGCTTGCGAGACTGCTTTTTTAGGGTATTTAAATCCCCATGAAATTTTACCTGCTCCTTGCGGTGGCCGCTGCCGGCCTGTTTTCAAGTTCCTGCAACACGATGATCGGCCTTGGCCGCGACTTGCGGATGGGCGGAGAAGGCCTGGAGAACTCGGCGAACAAGGCCACAGGTGGCAGCACTACTGGTGCTGACACGTCCGGCGCACCGGTTTACTGACCCATTTCAAATCGAAATCGGCGTCCTCTCACCCACGGTGGAAGGACGCTATTTCGTTTTGATACCGACTCAATACCCGCGCCAGAAGGAGAAGGCGCAGACCAGGATCGCGACTCCGTAGCCGAGGCCGGCAAGGGCACAGAGAGTCCAACGCTTGCCGTCGGCGGTCACCCAATTGACCGCATCCCGGAAAAGGTAAGGCATGCCGACGCAGAACATCGCGGCCGTGAGCATCGGATAGGTGTAGATCGGGATCAAAAGGCGGGACTCCGGATCCTTGAGAAACGAGGCGCCGAGCAAGGGTGCGGCGGCCATCAGCCCGAGGAGGCCCAAGGCACGGACGGCCAGGAAATCGCGCACGCTGCGGCAGACAAGAATCAGCGTGACCGGCACCAAAATCTGAAGCAGTCGCTTCGCGCTGTTGAACTCGCCAAGTTCCATCGTCAGCGCACTGAGCTTGCCGAGATTTTCCGGCGCGATGAGCAACCAGAACCAGAAAAGGCCGATGACCAGCAGAACCTGGCCCAGCTTGTCGTTGCGGGAGAATTTTTTCAGAAAACCCTGAGTCTCGGCCGGCTTGACGAGCATCAGGGCGTGAATTCCGACCAACCAGATGGCCAACACCAAGCCGGTGGTGAAAAGCGGCAGGTGTTGATACGGGTGCCTTGGATCCATGCGGCCCCCGAACTAGGGCCGGGGGCTGGAACATTCAAGCGCCAACTCGCCCGACGCCTCGTTTCCCCAACCTGTCGTTTCCCCAACCTGTCGTTTCCCCAGCCTTGCATGGTGGGACGGACTCCCTAAGCTGGTCCCCCGGTGGCCGGTGAAATGATCAAACTCCAGCGGAACCCCTCGTGGTCCCGCAATTTATTGAAAACAGCGCTGATCTGTTGCGGTGCGGCGGCGATCCTGCTGCCCGCCTGGCTGCCGAACCGTGGCCGCACTCCGATCGAGAGCAGCACGGTCGAACTGCTGCAGGCGCTCTTGTTGGCGGCATCGGCGGCGGTGATGCTTGGGGCCTCGTCGCACGCCGGTTACAACCGTCCGGTCTGTCGGGTCATCGCCATCATCCTGTTAGCGGCGTTCATTGCGGAGATCGCGGATTTCCTATCCGGCATCATGGGGCTGAAGTTTCCCGAAGGCTGGGTGACCGGCGCCATCCTGTTAGCCGCACTGATCACCGCCTTGCGCCACCGCCGAGTGACCTTGCATTTTATCTCCACCTTGGGAAATCATGCGGGCTCGGGATTCATCGGCGCGGCCCTGTTGATCATCTACGTGTTCAACCGGGTGATCGGCAGCTCGAAATTCTGGAAAGCCACGCTGGGCACCGCGTTCTCACCGGAGATTCCGAAAGTGTGCCGCAGCTACCTCGAATTGTTAGGCTGCTATTTGGTTTTCATCGGGGTGCTCGGATTATCGATTACCCTCGCGCGGCGCAAGGAGCCTCATTAAAATCCGCCGGCATGTTCCACATCGTCCTCATCGAGCCAGAGATTCCCCACAATGCGGGGGCCGCCGGACGCTTGGCGCTGGCGACGGACGCGGATCTGCATTTGGTGGAACCGTTAGGATTCTCGCTGGAGGATAAATACGTCCGCCGCACCGGCTTGGATTATTGGCAAGATGTCCGGCTTCACGTCTGGAAATCTTTCGACGAACTAAGGGCCACCGCAGATCCGGCGGCAAAATTCTGGTTTCTGAGCACCAAGGCGAAGCGCTCGCCCTGGCAGGCAGAATTTTCACCCGGCGACTATTTGGTCTTCGGTCGCGAAACCAAGGGCCTGCCGGTGGAAATCGTCGCGGCAGCAGGAGAAAATGCCCTACGCATCCCGATGGCGCCCGGCGGGACGCGCAGCCTGAATCTATCCACTGCGGTGGCGATCGTGCTTTACGAAGCCGCCCGCCAGCAGGATCCGGACTGGTAGGATCAGCTCGGCTTGAGCTCGCGCATCGCCTTCTTCACCGCACGTCCGAAGTCCTCGTCATGCGGGCTGCCGCTGAAAACCAGCTTGCCGGTGATGTCAAAAACGCAGACGTGGGGAATACCGCCGGTGTTGCCGGGAGCCGAGCCGCCGGACATCACAGGATACTCAACTCGTGCACTTTTCAGCACCTTCAGGATTGCCTCCTTGGGACTGTTCTGGCGCTCGAGACCGACGACCACGAGGCCCTTCTTCTCGCCGGACTTCGCCATTTTCGCGAGGTCGGGAAGGCTGGCGATGCAGGGCGGGCAGTTAACTCCCCACTCCTCGACGACGACGACTTTGCCTGTCAGCTCGGCCTGATTGAATGGCGCGTCGTTAACGGGCTGGCCCCATTTGACATCCGTTAGGGATGCCGATGGCAGGGCGGCCTTGGTTTCCTTTTCCTTCTCCTTGGCGTAAGCGGCCACGGGTAGCAGTGCGATTCCGAACAGGCAGATGATGAGTTTCATAATGGTCTTGGTGGGGTAGAGATTTGACAGAATTGAAGATCAGTAGAGAAATCGGCCGGAGATGGCAATCCACAAGATTTCACAAGATTCGGAGACAAAAAAACGGGGCCCACTCCGGGAAGTGGACGCCGTGGGGAAATCGTGGCGCGCCGCGCTTATTTCTTGGTCGCAAGCTCGGCCAGTTTCGCGCGGGTCACCGGGGCGGTGATGGTCTTCCATTGTTCGCGGTATTTCGTGGCGTCTTCCTTGGTGACGGCAGCGCCCTTGTTGCCGAAGGATCCGCGGACGTAGGTCATCACGGCAGCGAGTTTCTCATCGTCCAACGCGGCTCCGAGCGGAGCCATCATGACGAGGTAGTCGGTGCCTTCCTTCTGAATGCCGTGCAGCAGCACCAGCGCCATGATCGACGGGTCGCCGAGGGCGATTTTCGAATCGATGAGGGATGGGGCCATCTTGCTTGGGCCAGCTTGGACACCTTTGGCGTCCATTCCGTGGCAGGCGGCGCAGGTCATGTAGGCCGCCTTGCCGGTTTCCATCATCTTGGCGGTAGCGGCCTCATCGGCGGCGGCGAACATGGAAAGGCTGGCGGTGACAACGAGAGGAAATAGCAGTGTGCGCATAGGTTAGTTGGTGATAACGCCGCTACCCTAATTGTGAGCCGTTTCTTACGCAACCCCCGAGATTCGGAGAATCACGGCTTGCGGATAGCCCGCCTCCAAGGCATGCCGGGGCATGGCATTCTCCGCGGTCTTGTTTGATTTCGATGGCGTCCTCGTGGACACCGAATGGGCGATCTATCAGGCTTGGCTGAGAACCTTTCAAGCCCATGGCCAAGACCTGCCGTTGGAGATTTACACGCACTGCATCGGCTCGGATTTCGCCACGTGGTCGCCGAAAATCCACCTAGAGGAGCTCACTGGACAGGCCTTCGATTGGCACGATCTGGACGCCCGGCGGCAGGAGGAAATTCTCGCCGAACTAACGCATGAAGGCACCATGCCGGGAGTGATTCCATGGCTCGAACAGCTCACCCGTGGCGGGATCCGGCGGGCCGTGGTTTCCAGTTCATCGCATCATTGGGTCGATGGTTGGCTGGAGAAATTGAGCTTTGCGCACCATTTTGAAACCGTGGTCTGCCGCGGCGATGCCGAAAGGATCAAGCCGGCTCCGGACTTGTATCTGGAGGCAGCCCGCCGCCTTGCGCTGGCTCCCGCCGATTGCCTGGTGATCGAGGATTCGCTCAATGGCGTGAAATCCGCGAAAGCTGCCGGGATGACGGTTTGGGTGGTCCCGAATCGGGTGACTACCGGACTAGATTTCGCCGCTGCGGATCGGGTTTTCCCGTCGATGGTGGAATTGGCGGCGGCGCTTCAATAGCCCGACGGATGCCGCATCACGTGGCCGACTCCTTGGCGGGTGGCCGTTTTCCAGCGGGGTCCGCTCTCGCCGCCGGGTCCGCCGGTGTCGAGCCGCAGTCCGGCGACGGTCATGAAAACGTGGCCACTGCGGATGTAAACGGTGATCCATTTCCCTTCGCCTTTCTTGCCGTAGGCGAAATAGCCTTTCGACGGCAGACTGCCTTTCATGAGTCCTGCTTCGCGCAATACGTAGGAAACCGTGCCGGAGCAATCGTAGCCGGAATCATTCTCCCGGGCGTGGCCGCCGCCCCATTTGTAGGGTTTGCCTTGCAGCCGGTTGCCGGCAGCGATGGCACGCTTCACAGCTGCAGGGGCATTTTTCGGCGCGTAGGCGATGCCGTCTTTCAACATCGCGGTGCGGCCGTATTGGAAATGGTAGGAAACCGGCTGCCTGGCTTTCACCTGGCTTGAGCACGAAACGAGGCACCCCGACAAGGGTGCGAGGACGGTCAGCAGGAGGATGAAGCCTTTCACGGCGCGGACTTTTTCAAAAATTGTTAAGAAAAGCAAACTATTTGATGCCCTCGATGTTCAAAAAATCCACCACCTGCCGCAGCGCACGGGACCGATGGCTCAAGGAATTTTTAATTTCGCCCCCCAATTCCGCGAAGGTCCGGTCATGGCCGTCCGGGATGAAAAGCGGGTCATAGCCGAATCCGCCGGTCCCGTGGAGCGAGTCCACCAACCGGCCTTCGACTGTACCGCTGAAATTCGCCACCTCCGCACCCTCGCGAGCAAGCACCATGGTGCAGCGAAAACGGGCGGCGCGATCGGATTTTCCGGCCATTTCCGTGAGCAGCCGGGCGTTGTTTTTCGCGTGATTTCCCTCCTCGCCGCCGAAACTCGACGACCAGACACCCGGCGCTCCGTCCAACGCGTCCACCTCCAGTCCGGAATCGTCCGACAGCACCCAGCCCGTCACCCGATGACTGATGCCCTCCGCCTTGAGCCGGGCATTTTCCAGAAAAGTCGTCCCTGTCTCCTCGATTTCCGGAAAATCCGGGAATGCCGTCGCATCCACCACCTCGAAGCGATCGCCGATCATCGCGCGAATTTCCAAGGTTTTATGGGCATTGCGGGTGGCGATGATGAGGCGTGGTGGCGCTTGCATGGCCCTCGCTACCCGGTGGGAGGAAATCTGGCGAAAAAATTTTGAATAATCCGACCTCCTGCGGCACTTATAACCATGATGAAAGCAATTACCTGGCTCGCCTCTGTCACCGTCGGCGTCGCTGCCCTCACCTCCTCCGCCTTCGCCTCCACCCCTGAGGGTTGGTCCACCGATCTCGAAAAAGCCTTCAAGCAGGCGAAAGAAGAGAAAAAATCCGTGCTTGTCGAGTTCACCGGATCCGACTGGTGCCCACCCTGCATCGCCATGCGGAAGAATGTCTTCTCCAAGAAAGAGTTCATTGAGGCCGCCTCGAAAAACTACATCCTCGTCGAGCTGGACTTCCCGAACGGCGATAAGGAACTGAAGGAAAAGAACCAGCCCTTCGCCAAGAAATACAAGATCGAAGGGTTCCCCACCGTGATCCTCTTCAACTCGGAAGGGAAGGAATTCACCCGCTTCTTCGCCTCCGAGTTCCCGAAAACGGACCTCTTCCTCGAGCACATCAAAAAGGCGCTCGAGAAAAAAGACCTCGATTGATCGCAGCCCCTGAATTTCCCGCCCGGCCCCTCCCGCGGCGGGGTAATTTTTCAATTTCAGTCCTATCTCCCGAATCATGAAATCTCTCTTAAGGACCGTAGCCTTGCTTGTCGCCGCCTCTTCTGTTAGCCTAGCCGGTGACGGTTGGCTCACCAATTGGGAGCAAGCCAAAGCAAAAGCCAAAGCCGATAAAAAGCCAATCCTCATCAACCTGACCGGTTCCGACTGGTGCGGCTGGTGCATCAAACTTGAGAAGGAAATCTTTTCCCAAAAAGCCTTCAAGGACTTCGCCGCCGAAAACCTTGTCCTGATGGAAGCGGATTTTCCGAAAAAGAAGGAACTTCCCGCTGAGCTCAAAAAACAGAACGCGGCACTCGAAAAGGAGTATCTCGCGGGCGGTTATCCAACGGTCTATCTACTTGATGCCGAGGGCAAAAAACTTTCCGAAGACCTTGGCGAACTCAAGGGCGGCACAGACGCCTATATCGCCAAACTCAAGGAACTGCTCGCCAAGGCGAAGAAGTAACCATCGCCCATCCATCCACCCTCACCTCGCCCGGCCCGCTGCCGCGGCGGGGTTTTTTGTGCCGGGCAAGACCCGAACCGGCCCCTGAAACTCCTCGTCAATTTCATGCGGAATCGATAAACCAAGGCGGTCGATCGCAATCACCGCGCCTGTTAGCACCGTCATCGGGAGACATCAACGAACCGCAACACTCAGCCAAACCGAATACGCGCGATGCAGGCTTCGGTTCCGAAACTTCGCCGTTCCGAGAGCGGTGGTTAGAGAACGAACCAACCGAAGCCCCATCCCAGTCCCCGGAGTCGAGGTCTGGTCCGTTGGAATGAAATTGGAAATCGTGAGTATCGTGTGGTTTCCTGCTCGTGATTTCCTCGCGGTGAGTCGCACCTGCTCCGCTCCGTGATGGACGGCATTGCTCAGCAGATTGTGAAGGATTTGCCGGATCAGGTCCCGATCTGTGTGGCACACGAGGCCCGCTGAAACCCGCCAATCCATGAGTATCGATCGTTCTTCGGCAAGGCGTCCATAGTCTTCCTGCAGGTCGGCAAGCAAGGATGTGAAATCAACCGATTCCGAGACGATTTCCAGTTTGCCCCGTTCCGCTTTCACGGCAAGAAGGGAGCGCTCGACCAGTTGGGACAAGCGCCGGACTTCCTCTTGCATGTCTTCTGAAAAATCCTCGGGAAGTTCCTCTGCAGCCGCCTCGAGACGCATCCGCAGCAGGGTGAGTGGAGTCCGGAGTTCATGAGCAATTCGTCCGGAGAACTCCGCCATATCCTCGTAATAATCGCCCACACGCGTGAGGAGCCTATTGATCTGACGGACCAACTCAGAGAGCTCCTTGTCTTTTTCTGGCGATGGAATTCCGCGCTGCAGATGATCCGGACTCAGCTTGGCGAGCTCACGATTGATCATTCGGATCGGACGCACCGACCGCACGGCGATGAAGTAGCCGATCCCGATGCTCGCGACGATCAGCGGGATGCCGACCATCATCCAGGTTTGGATCAATTCCCGGAGAATATCGCCGACTTCTTCATCGGTGTAGCTGCCATGAATCACCCAGTTAGGATAATCAGGGTGCGAACGATCCCAGCGGTCCTTTCTAAGCTCTTCATCGAGATGCAGGTGGGCTGTGATACCCAGTGCGAGCAGAAGTACGAACAATGACAATGAAAACCATGCCGCGATTTTCAGGCGAAAATTCACGGCGCCTCCTCCCGCAGCACGAAGCCGACACCACGCAGCGTGTGAATGAGTGGCGTGCAGTCCGGCAGATCGACTTTTTTTCGCAGGTAGTTGATGTAAACGTTCAGCACATTCGTCCCGGAATCGAAATATTGATCCCAAACGCGTTCGACGAGGCTCGTCTTGGAGACCGGCCGTGGCGATGATTCGGCGAGCACTGCCAGCAATGAAAATTCTCGGTTGGTTAGATCGATTTCGTGGCCGGCACGCCGCACCACCCGGGCACGCAGATCGATCTCAAGATCCGCGATGCGCAGCAAACTCTCCACTTCCGCTCGTCCTCGACGCTGCAACGCCCGCAGCCGCGCCAACAACTCCTCTGTGGAAAACGGCTTCACGATGTAATCATCCGCCCCCGCATCGAGTCCGGCTACTTTGTCGCGCACCTCGCCACGCGCAGTCGCTAGCAGAATCGGAAATGCGCAACCTGCGGCCCGCGCCGCTCTTGTCACGCTGATTCCATCCCGCCCCGGCATCGTGATATCCAGCACCGCCGCCTCATAGGGGTGTTCGGTCAGCATCCAGATGGCTTCTTCGCCATCGCCCGTCTCGTCCACTGCATGACCCGCCGCCTGCAGTGCCTTCACGACATGCGAGCGAATCTTAGGATCATCTTCTGCCACCAGGATGCGCATAAGTTCGTGATTGGAAACTGTGAGAAATCTAGCACCTCAGGAACCACGAAGCAACCCCACAGAAACTTCAGGAGGTTCCGCGTGGTTGCCCGATTCGATCAGTTAGCGGGTTTCAATCGTTGTCGCTTTTTGCGTTCTTCGTTGCCGTGATGCTTCCCGCATTCGCTGCCGTGTTCACCCCGGCACCGTGTTTGTAAACCAATTGGCCGCCATAGTGCCCGGTTTCTGCCACGCAGTAGCTGGCTCCGATGGCAACGACCGCCGTCGCGATGGACGCCCCTTGGGCCACTCTGGGAAACTTCCGGGCGAGCGCCACACTGCCAATCCCGAGCATTGCTGCCAGGATCGCGGCATTCCGGGTGCGCTCACCCCATTCCTCGTGCTGGTCCATTGTTTCTTCAAACGCAGGTGACTCGGATTTGACCTTTTCGCCATCTTCCTCACCCGACCAGGTCGCCGCGACCGCGCCGACCCCGCCAAGGGCAAACAAAACAGCCGAGATTACAGGAAAATGCCAACGTTTGAAGAACACCGCACCGACTGCCACCAAGGTTCCTAGCAAGATGAGAACAATGGGAAAATGGACAATCGCGGGATGAAGCGGGTTTGGAATGGAGATCATATTTTTGTGAGTTGATGGGTGATAATTTACGCAAATTTGTTAGAAAACTTTTCGCCTCCCGATCCAATGTCATTTTTCGTGGGCCGTTTCCTTGGGAGATCTAGACTTCACCAAGCGGCCTGTGGAAAATTGGAGCGAAGCGGGAATCAGGGTGGATGAGGGGTGCCCGTATGGACCGGACACCCCTGTGTTTTGTAGTGCTTAGAAGGTGATGAACTCGTCTCCGGCTTCTTCACAGACTTCACACTCATCGATGACATCCCCCTCAACGGTGAAGCCACAAGTAGGGCAAACTAGATAGGTGGAATCCGCGCCTGTGCCGATGAGTTTCAACGCGCTGGCATAGAGTTCGGCGTGCGCGGCTTCAGTTTTGAGCGCGAAGTCAAACGACTTGACCGCCTTCTTGGCTCCTTCCTCGCGGGCCGTGGCGAGAAAGGCTGGATACATGGTCTGTTGTTCGTAGGTCTCACCCTTGATTGCGGCGTTCAGGTTCTCAGTGGTCGTGCCGACGGTAACCCCCTCGGAAACCAGTGCCGGGATCGTACCGCCGAGAGACTCGATGGCCTTGGCATGTTTTGCCGCATGGATTTCCTCTGCCTTGGATGCGGCACGGAAGAGGCGGGCGGCTTGTTTCTCACCCTCGCTATCCGCTTTTTTGGCGAAGAGTTCGTAGCGAAGGTGAGCGTTGGATTCCCCCTGCCAGGCGGTCGTGAGATTGCCGAGCGTCTTGCTGACCGTTTTGGTGGCGGCACTTGCTCCGATGGTGAGGACGAGGGATGATATTAGTATTAATGTTGTGTTCATACATCAGAAAGATGACACACCTGCATTAGAAAACGGGGGGCTGTAGCATTAGAAAATCTTAATACTCATGAAACCCACCCTCATTCGGCCAGAACTCATTTGATTCGCTTGCCGGAGGCTCGTGCACACTTCTAACTCATTTCCAGTCCCCGCATCGTGCCGGTGGAGGTAGCAAATTTCCCAGCCTCCACGCCCATGCGCTGGAGCATGCTGACAAATAGGTTCGGCAGCGGATAGTTCCGATCCTTGTCGAAAACGAGATGCTGCCCATGGCGGAAACCACCACCGGCAAACAGGATCGGCAGGTTAGTGGTGACGTGGGTGTTGGCGTTGCCGAGATTGCTGCCGTAGAGCACCATCGTCCGGTCGAATAAAGTATCGCCGGCTTCGCCCACTGCTTTGAGCTCGGTGAAGAGATCTGCCAGCAACTTCATGTGCCACTGGTCGATT
>JBBQDJ010000012.1:0-17993 GCA_038319595.1 Verrucomicrobiales bacterium | reverse complement strand
TCACATCATCGCCATCATCGCCACGCTGTCGCTCGCCAGTTGCGCCACGTCCGTGGTCCAGACGAAGCAATCGCAGTCCTCAATCACGCCAGATCAGGCCATCACCGAGCTGCGCAAGGGTAATGCCAGATTCGCGGCGGGAAACAGTCGGCACCGCAACCTAGTCGCCCAGTCCAAGGAAACTGCCAGCGGCCAGTATCCGTTCGCCGCCGTCCTCGGCTGCATCGACTCCCGGGCTTCCAATGAAATTGTTTTCGATCAGGGAATCGGCGATATCTTCAGCGCCCGCGTGGCGGGAAATGTCCTAAACGATGATCTGCTAGGCAGTTTGGAATTCGCCACCGCCAAGGCAGGAGCGAAAGCGATCGTCGTCCTCGGTCACACCCGCTGCGGCGCGGTGGGTGGGGCTTGCGGCGATGTCCACCTCGGGCACGTCACCGGGCTGGTGGCGAAAATCAAACCCGCCGTCCGCAAGGTGAAACTCAACAGTGGGGTGCAAACCAGTGGTCCTGCCTTCGAGGACCTTGTTTCTGCCGAGAATGTGAAAATGGTCGTTTCACAGATCCGTGCCCAGAGCTCGGTCATTCGCGACCTTGAAAAACAGCATAAACTGGTGATCCACGGAGCCCTCTATCACCTGGATACTGGCAAGGTGGAGTTCCTCGATTAAGATCACCACCCGCCGATCCGGGATGGACGGGCGGGGCCGGTGAGGGGTAGGTTTGGCCATGCTTCCATGGTTTTCCAATAACCGGTTCCCGCTTTACCTCGCGCCGATGGCCGGGGTGACGGACCTGATTTTCCGCCAGATCTGCAAGGAGTTAGGCGCGGATGTGATGGTGACGGAGTTCGTTTCCGCCGAGGGCATCATGCAAGCGGACGAGCGGACTCGGAAATACACCGAGTTCGGTGAGGAGCAGCGGCCGGTGGGCGTGCAGCTCTTCGGCGCGGATGGTGTTAGGATGGGAGAGGCCGCGCGGAAAATCATCGATAAAGGGCTGGCGGGGCGGACGCCGGATTTCATCGACATCAATTTCGGCTGTCCGGTGAACAAGGTGGTGGCGCGCAATGGCGGATCGTCGTTGCTGCGCGATTGTCCGTTGCTGGCGGAGGTGGCGTCCGGTGTCGCGAAGGCCGTCGGCGATCAAGTGCCGGTCACCGCAAAGATGCGCATTGGGTGGGATGAGACCTCGATCAATGCGGTGGGGGTCGCGAAAATCCTCGAGGACAGCGGCATGCAGGCCATCGCCGTGCATGGCCGGACCCGGGCGCAAGGCTATGGCGGCGAGGCGAACTGGGACGTGATCGATGCCGTGGCCCGCGCGGTGAAAATTCCAGTGATCGGCAATGGTGACATCACCTGTGGCGCGGATGTGGTGCGCCGGAAGACGGAAACGGCGGTGTCCGGCGTGATGATCGGCCGGGCGGCGATGCAAAATCCCTGGGTATTCCGCGAGGCGAAGCATTTCATCGAGACCGGTGCGATGCTTCCTGAGACCGGTGTGGAAGAGCGATGGGAACTGGTGATCCGCCATTGCAAGCTGGCCGTGAACAGCCGACGAAATGGCAACGAAAAACAAACGCTCACGGCGATGCGCTCGCGCCTGATGGCCTACTGCAAAGGCTTCCCCGGCGCGAAGGAGCTGCGCCAGAAACTCTGCCATGTGTCTTCGGTGACCGAGGTCGAGGACCTAGCGGTGGAGTCCCTCCGCAAAGTCGAACTGGCGGAACTGTGAGGAGTGCTTTCTAACGAGTTCCCTCGTAGATTGTCACCACGCCGAACGTGATCGGGTGCGAATCGGTTTTCGAAAATCCGCAGGTTTCTAGCAGGCGCGTCATGTCCTTGCCCGCAGGAAATTGCTCGATGGATCCGCCGAGGTATTCGTAGGCGTCCTTCTGGCCGGTTAGAAGCCCGGCCATGCGCGGTAGGACGTTGTGGAGATACCAGCGGTAGGGAATGCGCATGATGCCTTCAGGTAGGGAGAAATCCAAGATGACGAGACGGCCACCGGGCTTGAGCACCCGGTGCATTTCACGCAATCCACCCGGGTAGTCCGCCATGTTTCTCAGGCCGAACGCGACGGTCACCACGTCGAACTCGTGATCCTTGAAAGGCAGTTTCAGAGCATCGGCGACGATGGTTTTGGCGATCCCACGGCTGGCAGCGTGGGCGAGCATCTCCGCGCAGAAATCCGAAGCGATGACCTCGCACTGCGGGCATTGGTCTTGGATTTCCAACGCGAGATCGCCGGTGCCGCTGGCGACGTCCAGCAGGCGTGACGGATTCCATTTGCGAATGCGCGCGGTGACGCTTTTCCGCCACAGGATGTCCATGCCGCAGCTCAGCACATGATTCGTCATCACATAGCGGTCGGCGATCCGCGCGAACGCATCATGGACATAAACGGCGTCAGGCATGTGGCAGGGGTAAACTCGATAAATTTTCTGCCAAGAGCAAAATGACCGAGGACGCGAAAGTCCGCCCTATCCCAGCAGCGGGATTTCAGCGGATCGAGAAATTATCCAAGGTGATGGATCCAGATGTAATGATGTTTCCGTCCGAATAGCCGTAGATCACGACGTTAAATTTTCCGGTTTTTGGATTTAAATTCCAGTTCCCCCGACGGGGCGATGTCGCACTGTTGAATGGAGAAAAACTGGAAAGTTGGGCCCATGGGCCGGATGGGAGTGATCGATACGAGAGAGTAATGATCTTGGTCGCCTTTTTGTAAGCGGCGCGCAGTGATACTTTGGAACCGGGGACGGTTCTGGAAATGTCCAAACTGGCATTGTCCTTTTCATTGGTCATGAAGATCGAGTTGACGGTCGAGACTGACCAATTGTTGTAAAACTCGATAAACACGGCGTCATTCCGATCCGCAGCATTTTCGATGGCGAGTCCGGGGCCGGATTGTTGTCCCTTTGCCGTGGTATTGCTAACATCGACGATGACTTCCCAGTCCTCGTTCACCGTCGGTTGAATTCCCCTGAGCGCGAAAAGGGCGAAATCGTCGCCAGTTGGGTTTTTGGGAACGGTGAACAAAATCTCTCCTCCTGAAGAAGCGATCTTGCCGCTGCCAAACTGGGAGACCTTCCACCGGTTGGTGTTAGTCGGGGTTGAGAAAATGTCGGAGAATGGGGTGACCGCTTGGAGAGTCCCGGTACAAAGGAAAAGGGTTCCAAGGCAGGATGCTGTTAGGGTGGGGAGGAATTTCATGAGATGATTTGATGCTTTGGTAGGTGATGTGAAGGACGATGGGTTGCTCAGGCGCCGATGGGATGCCAGGTCGTCTTAGACTCGAGATGGTCGCGGATTTCGTAGAGGCCTTGGGCTTTTTCAGAGAACCAGTCGGTGGGAGTTTCTGATGGAATCAGCTTGAGGCGTTTCACGCTGTCGGCCGCCCCGATCTGCAACGTCTTGCGATCTGCCAGATTCGCAACGGCGGCGATCCCGCGCAAATGGGCATGGGTGGCGAAAGTCGGAATCAACTCGGCACGTTCGCCGGTGAGCAGATTTACGACTCCACCCGGCAGGTCGCTGGTGGCGAGCATTTCACCTAGCAGGATCGATGGATAAGGCTGGGAGGTGGAGGCGAGGGCGACGACGGTGTTGCCGCTGGTGATGGCTGGTAGAACGAGTGACAGCAGACCTAACAAAGGCGCCTCGTCCGGAGCAACGATGCCGATGATCCCCATCGGCTCGGTGACGGTGAAATTGAAATGCGGGGATGAAACGGGGTTCACGCTACCGAGCAGGGCTTGGTATTTATCCGTCCAGCCGGCGTAGTGGACGATGCGCTCGATGGCGGCGGCGACTTCACGCTCCGCCTCTTTTTGGGTGGCTCCACCGAGCGAGATGGCTTCCGCCATTTCCGCAGCGCGTGCCTCTAACATTTCCGCCAGCCGATAGAGAATCTGACCGCGGTTATAGGCATTCCGCGCGGCCCAACCCGGCCCCGCCTTGGCAGCGGCTTCCACGGCGTTGCGCAGATCCTTGCGGGTGCAGAGCGGGATGTTGGCAAAGAAATTTCCCGCAGCGTCATTCATGGCGTGGACGCGTCCGCTTTCGGAGCGAATGAAGCTTCCGCCGACGTAGCATTTGGGGGTTTTGGTGATGGTGAGACGAGACATTGGGAACTCCTTTGGAAACTATCGGGAAATCTTTTTGCGTCAAGACTACCGACTTCCTCCGTCGGCCTTTTCGACTCCGCCGTCAGGTCGATGCGCCGTTTCTGAATTTCGGTG
Organism: Verrucomicrobiales bacterium; assembly: GCA_038319595.1. Classification (GTDB taxonomy): domain Bacteria; phylum Verrucomicrobiota; class Verrucomicrobiia; order Verrucomicrobiales; family Akkermansiaceae; genus Luteolibacter. Next base: position 13,748 of record JBBQDJ010000012.1, on the reverse strand, counting down.
AATCCACGAGCGATGACGTCATGGATTGGCGTTCTACTTCGCCGCCCACCGCAGGCTTGTGTAGATCGTCCAGGTCATCGACGGCGAGGGGGGCGATGAGCAGGAAGGTGGGGAGCGCGATGGAGAGAAACAGGGAGGCGAGGCGGATGGGTGAGACATGCCTATGAGGTAAAGCTTTGTTGGTGAAAATGGGCTCTTCTGAGGATTTCTAAGTCCTCATCCGCCGAGGCGAACGGAGGCCGTGAATCCATGGCGGTATCAGGCGGCAAGCTCTAAATGATAGAATGTCGGAGACCTTACAAAACCGGATCTCCCGCCGGCTACGAACCAGAGAGTTCGTTAGAGTGCGAAAGTGCCTAATCTAATAGGATTAGACGCGTCTGCCCTCAGAGCGGATGAACGCTCCGCCGACATCGTATTTCGGAGTTTTGGTGATGGAGCGGCACAGGGGGTTATCGGAAAGTTTGGTAGCCACCTGGAGGTGGACTTCGGGTTTACCGGAGCGCTTTCCGGCTGCGGGTCAGCGCTTGAAACGAATTTCATACTCCCTGTGGAGACTCGCGTGGCGGCTTTCCAGTTCAGCCATTTTCAAGGTTTCCAGTTCCTCGCAGGAACTCACCGCTTGACCAAGGAATTCCTGCAAAGATTGAATCTTACCCACCCACAACCCTTGGGAAAGTCCTTGGGCGATTAGTTTTTCGGCGACGGACATGGTGCTTTTTTCAAGTTCGGGATTCGTGGAGAGACTAGTGTAAATCGCCTGCACGTCAAGGTCGCTGTCGGAGTGGAGCGCGTAGAGCAGCATCTTGCCGAGCAAACTTTCGGGAAGGTCATGGGCGGGATTTCCGGCGAGCCATTTGAAAAAGCGCAGCAGTTCCTTTTGCCGGGCCAGTTTCATGAGTTGGAGGACGACCTTTATCCGCGTGTCCTCCTCGCCGGTCGGCGGATCGAAGCGGGTGAGGTCGAGTAGCGCGTGGTGGAACTTCGGTACGAACGGCAGAAGCACCAGCGCGATCTCCTCGGGCAGGTCAAATAGATCCTCGAAGGCAGTGGAAACGTTCCATGTGGCCGGGCCTTGATGGAGCACCAGAGGCAGCACCGGCGGCAGCGGTAGGCCGTGGGTTCGATGATGTTTGGTGAGAATTTCTCCGATGTATCCAAGTAGCCGTAGCGGCATGGTGGGATCGACCGTACTCTGGTGCTCAAAAAGCAGATAGAGCAGGGTTTGCCTGCCAGCGAGAGTCACCGAGAAAAGCAAGTCCGAGTGGACTTGTTGCAGACTGGTTTTGACGAAGGAGGTGGGGACGACGGCGAGAGAAGGCCAGTCGATGCAGGCGGTGATGGCAGGCGGGAGGTGGCTTTTGAAAAAAGCGGTGGCGTGTTCTGGCTCCGAGAAGATAGCCTTGAAAAACGCATCGTTAGGATGGGTCGCAAGATCAGTGCCGGGTGGGAATTCTTCCATGGAGTGCCCCCTATTGTCCCTGAGGAATTAGATCAACTGTGCATAATCCAGCAGCCCTTGCTTCCCGCCCTCGCGGCCGAAACCGGATTCCTTGTAGCCGCCGAAGGGCGAGGTGGGGTCGAACTTGTTGAAGGTGTTCGCCCAGACGACTCCTGCTTTGAGTTCGGTGGACATTTTCAGGATGCGCGAACCCTTGTCGGTCCAGACGCCGGCGCTGAGGCCGTAGTGGGTGTTGTTGGCTTTTTCGACGGCTTCCTCCGGCGTGCGGAAGGTGAGGATCGAGAGAACCGGCCCAAAGATTTCCTCGCGGGCGATGCGGTGACTCTGCGAGACATTCGAAAATAGGGTGGGGTGGAAGTAGAAGCCCTTCTTCGGCAGGGTGCAGGACGGCTGATAGATCTCCGCGCCTTCGGAAACTCCGGCGGCGACGAGTTCGGTGATGCGCGTGAGCTGGGCTTTGGAATTGATGGCACCGATGTCGGTGTTTTTATCCAGCGGGTCGCCGGTTCGGAGGGTCCGCAGGCGGATTTTTAGTTTGGCCAGGACTTGGTCAGCGATCGATTCTTGGACGAGCAATCGGGAGCCGGCGCAGCAGACGTGGCCTTGATTGAAGAAGATGCCGTTGATGATTCCCTCGACCGCCTGGTCGAGCGGAGCGTCTTCGAAAACGATGTTGGCCGCCTTGCCGCCGAGTTCTAACGTGAGACGTTTACCGGTTCCGGCGAGGGCGCGTTGGATGGCTTTTCCCACGGCGGTGGAGCCGGTGAAAGCAATCTTCGCCGCGAGCGGATGATTGACGACTGCGGACCCAGTTTCACCTGCGCCCGTGACGAAGTTGACGACGCCCGGAGGCAGTCCGGCGTCTTGTAGGATGCTAGCGAACTTGAGTGCGGTAATGGAAGTGGTCTCGGCCGGCTTGAGGACGACCGTGTTTCCCGTCGCGAGTGCGGGAGCGATTTTCCATGCTAACATGAGCAGCGGGAAATTCCATGGGATCACCTGGCCGATCACCCCTAACGGTTCGAGCGTCCGGCCTGGAGTGACATAGCCGAGCTTGTCCGCCCAGCCGGCATGATAGAAGAAATGCGCGGCGGCCATCGGCACATCAAAATCGCGGGATTCCTTGATCGGCTTGCCGCCGTCGAGGGTTTCGGCCACGGCGAATTCACGGGCGCGGTCCTGAAGCAGGCGAGCGATGCGGAAGAGATATTTCGCGCGCTCGGTGCCGGGGAGTTTGCTCCAGGTCTTGAACGCGGTGGCGGCGGCCTGATAGGCGGAATCGACGTCGGCGATGCCAGCCAGCGCGATTTCTGCGAGCTTCTCTTCGTTGCGCGGGCTGATGGAGTCGAAATACTTCTTCGTTTTCGGCGCGACAAACTTGCCGTTGATAAAAAGGCCATAGCGCTCGTCGATGAAGGCTTTCGCGGTTTCCGGCGCGGGATCGTATTCCCAGAGATCGCCGAAAAGGAGTTCGCGGGCGGGGTTGCGTTTGGCAGGCATGGTTCGGATAAGTCTTATGGGTCTTATAGGACCTATTTAGTAGGCCGAGGAGGATTCGCTGAAGGTGTAAGGTGCCTGATAGGCTCCGGTCTTTTCTTTCACCAACTGGCGGACGAGGTCGTTGAGCAAGGCGGACGCACCGAAGCGGTAACGGGAATTGGTCAACCACGCGTCGCCAAGAGTTTCCTTCACCGCGACGAGGAAATGCAAAGCCTGCTTCGCGGTGCGGATCCCGCCGGCGGGTTTCATGGCGATCTCGATGCCGGTGGCGAGATAGTGATCGCGGATCGCCTCGAGCATGACCTGGTTGTTGCCGAGGGTGGCGTTCAGATTGGTCTTGCCGGTTGAGGTTTTGATGAAATCGCCGGGCCGGAGGACTTGCATGGCAAGGAATGAGGCGGCACGGATGTTGTCGTAGGTCTCCAGTTCGCTCGTCTCGAGGATCACCTTGAGTGTGGAATCGCCACAGGCTTCAAGGACTGCGGAAATTTCATCCTGAACCAATTGCAGCTGCCCGGCAAGGAACGCGCCACGGTTGATGACCATGTCGATTTCGTCCGCTCCATCGCCAACTGCGGCGCGGACTTCGGCGAGGCGGGTTTTGAGTGGAGCCTGGCCGGAGGGGAAGGCGGTAGCAACAGAAGCGATTTTGACCGAGGTGCCTTTGACCCATTTCGCGGCGTGTTTCACCATCGCTGGATAGACGCAGACGGCAGCAGTCGGCGGAATGTCGGTATCATCGTGCGGATGGAGGGCCTTCTGGCAGAGTGAGGCCACTTTGCCGGGAGTGTCCTTGCCTTCGAGCGTGGTTAGATCGACCATGGTGGTCGCCAGTTTCAGTCCGAAAACCTTGGCGTTCTTTTTGATACTTCGCGTCGTGTATTTCGCGATCCTCTCCTCGATCCCTGTTTGGTCGACCGTGCCGACATGATTCAAAAAGCGCCGTAAAGCCTGTGCATCCTGGTTGGCCATTGGCCGTAGGCTCACGCGAAAGCCACGAACTGCCAAGGTTGAATTTGGCGTCCAAAGTATTTTCTTCTTTCCTAGGGATCAGAAATGGTTCAGGGAAATCACAGATTTCAACCACTTACTGACATGTTCAAAGAATTTAAGGAATTTGCGCTCATAGGAAACCTGATCGACATGGCGGTCGCCTTTGTCATGGGTGCCGCATTCGTCAAGTTGTCCACCGCATTCATTGAGGACCTCATCATGCCATTGGTCGGCATGCTATCGGGGGGGATGGATTACACGAACAAGTTTATCGCGCTGTCCGACAAAGTCACCGAAGTCAACTTGGTGGATGCGAGGAAACAAGGAGCTGTGATCGCCTACGGTGATTTCATCACGATTGGCATCAACTTCCTGATCGTGGCCTTCGTGATGTTTTTGGTCGTCAATGCGATCAATAAAGCCAAGGCGCTTGCGGTCAAAAAAGAAGCTGCTGCGCCCGCGCCGCCTGCCGCGCCTACCGCCGAGGAAAAGCTTCTCACGGAAATTCGGGATTTGTTGAAGCAAAAGGCCTGAGCCGTCGCTGAAATACGGGGGGATTGGTAATTTGCACCTGACAATCCGTTTCTGCCAGAATTGCTTTTTGACATCTCAGCATCCGAGGAGGATTTACTCGGAGTCAGGTGGTTTTCCGCTCGTCATGGTCGATTGCGTTTCCTAACCTCGGGGCGGAAAATAAATTACGGGCCGTGCGAGTTGGCACACCTTTTGCTCTCCGTTCATTACCAATCCGCCTAACCATGAAAAAAATTGAAGCGATCATAAAACCATTTAAGCTTGAAGAAGTCAAGGAGGCCCTCGCCGAGGTGGGTGTGCAAGGAATGACAGTCACCGAAGTCAAAGGCTTCGGCCGTCAAAAAGGTCATACCGAAATCTACCGGGGCTCCGAATATACGGTGGATTTCCTTCCCAAAGTCAAAATTGAAATCGTTGTGGACGATGCACAAGCCGACGGCGTTGCCGCTGCCATTGTGAAGAGTGCGAACACCGGCAAGATTGGTGATGGCAAAGTGTTCATCTCAAACATCGAGGAAGCGATCCGCATCCGGACTGGGGAAACCGGGACGTCTGCGGTAGCGGTGAACTGATCATCGTCTTCCCGAAAACCAAAATTAGCAGCCCGTGACTTCCCCCGGAGTCGCGGGTTTTTTGTGTTTGCCATCTCGCATGAATGCCATCAATCCATTTTCGTGAAAGGTTTGCCGGATTTGAAAGACTTCGTAGGTCGGATGCGGCTGATTGGCATGTTGGAGGGGATCTCGTTCCTGTTGCTGATGGGGATCGCGATGCCGCTCAAGTACTTCGCCGGCATGCCGGATGCCGTCCGATACACCGGCTGGGCGCATGGGGTGTTATTCATCGGCTATTGCTTGGCAAACCTGAACGCCCTCGTTTCCGGCAGGATCCGTTTCAAGGACTCGGTGATCGCGTTTCTCGCCTCCCTGATTCCCTTCGGGCCCTTTGTGGTCGATGGCCGGTTTGCGGCCGACGAGGCAGCAAGGCCTCCCGTCCGGTGATTGCCTTACCGAAGTGACGCCTTCCAGTCCCGGAACGCCGCGCCGAGGAAATGCAGCACATCAGTCGGCAGGAGCGATTCTTCTGAGAGCCGGGATTCATTTAACGCGATTTCAGCGCCGCGGCCACACAGCCAGGCACCCAGTCTCGCGGCGTCGAGTGGGGAGTCTTGGATCGCCAGCCGGGCGCCGATGACTCCGGCGAGGATATCGCCTTGTCCGCCGCTGGCCATTCCAGGGGAGCCCGTGGAATTGCACCAAAGGGCCTGGCCCCGGCGGGTGACGATGGAGCGACATCCTTTGAGCAAAAGCGTTGCGGCGGTGCGGTCGGCGAATTGGCGCGCGGCCATTTCTCGGGGGAGATCGGCAAGATCCGGTGCAAGCCGGGCAAACTCGCCGGGGTGGGGGGTGATTACGTGATTCCCTGCCAAGACGTCGGTTCGTCCGAGACTGGCGATGAGGTTCAATGCGTCCGCATCGATCACGACCGGAACCTTCGCCTGGGAGATCAAGGTCATGATGTCTCGGGAAGTGGTTTCGTCCATTTCTCCGAGTCCGCAGCCCACGACCAGCGCGTCGAACCGGGATGCCAGAATTTCCTGAACGTCTTCGCTGCCTCGGATGATGACTTCCGGCGGACATTTGGAGGCCACGGTGTCCAAGATCGATGACGGCACGAAAAGCGTGACCAATCCCGCCCCGCCGCGGAGGGCGCCGGATGCGGCTAGAACGGCGGCTCCGGTGTAATTTCGTGAACCGGCGACGATGGCAACCCTGCCAGCCTTTCCTTTGTGAAAATCGAAGGGCCGTGGAGATTTGCCGGATTCCATGGTTTCGGGAGAAATCAGGTCCAATTCCCTTGCATTTCGGTCGGTCAGCGGGTCGACGCGAACCGAGGCAAGGGCTCCGGTCGCGGCGGCCGCACCGGATTGGAGCAAGCCCCGTTTGGCGTTGCCGATCATAAAGGTGACATCGGCGGTGACGGCACTGGGGAAATTCTTCCCTGAATCAGGATCGATCCCGGAAGGGAAATCCACCGCCGCGACCCGGGCTCCGGCTTGCTGCCGTAGGGAGTTCATTTCATGGGCGAGGGCTATCAGGGGGGCGCGCAGGGGACCTGCCGCACCGCTGCCGACCAGCCCATCGAGCAGGACGAGCGGGCGTTTCAGACTGCGCCATGGCGGAGGGCGGTCGAGCGGGACCGTCAATCCGAGTTCATCCCATTTGCGGAGGGTGAGGGGAGCCATCGCTTGCAATGGGCCGGAGGTGCGGGTGACGATCTGCCATCCATAGCGATCCCGGAGAATCCTCAGCGCGACCAAGGCGTCGCCCGCGTTGTGGCCCTTGCCGAGGTAGCCAACGATGCTTCCGGGTTCGGGAAAATAACGGCCCAAGGCGTGTCCGAGAGCTTCGCCGGCGGCATTCAACAGTTGCTCCTCGCTCCACCCGTTCGCTAACGCGGACGACTCGATGGCGAGCGCTTCTGCAATGGTGACGGCACCCATGAGACAAATTACGCCGCTTTTCGCGGCATCGCATCCAAAACTCGTTATTCGCGACGGTAACGCTGGATCCCGTCAACGATGCCTTGTGCGATCGATTCCCGGAACCAAGCGGATTTCATCCGGTTCCGTTCGGCGGTATTGCTGACAAATCCGCCCTCGACGAGAATGGCTGGCAGCACCGAATTGCGGATCACGTAGAAACGCGCGTATTTCACTTTGCGGTCCACGGTCCGCGTCCGCTGAATCAACGAGTTCTGCACATGGTAAGCGAGTCGGCGGCTCTGCTCACTTGAGTAAAAGGTTTCAAGTCCGCTGACATCCTGCTTCCAAGTGTAATTGTAGTGAATGCTCACGAAAATAGCGTTTTTATAGCGGTTCCCCATGCTCACTCGCTGCGGCAATGAAATGAAATAATCGCTGCGGCGGGTCATCACGGTCTGGTAGCCGAGGGCCTTCAATTTTCCTTCGAGCCGAAACGCGGTGTCCAATGCCAGGTGCTTTTCGTAAACGCGTCCCCATTGGCCGCCGTTGTCGTGGCCACCATGTCCGGCGTCGATCACCACGGTCCGGAAGCCAGCGGCATTCGCGGTGACACCCGTGGCGATCACTGCCAGCAGGGTCAAAATTTTAATGAGGGATTTCATGAGCGTAAAATTTAGCTAAGCGGTAAAAACAATTAGGATAAGTTAATATTTTTAAAAAAATGTAAAGCGAATTCACCTGACTGACGAAACAATCTGGTCACCGGCTGGATCAGTAGGTGACCGGCGGTCGATCGGAAGCCTTGCGGATTTTCGCTTTGGCCTCGTTAATGGCTTTTTCGTCGTAGGGGATGCTGTTGGCAACGCGCACGGTTCCGTCGGCGAAGGTCAGGAGTTGTGGATCCCCCTGAGCGCCGCGTTGATGAAGCTGACGCGCGGCGAGTTTACCGTCGGTATCGATTTCGCAATGGACCCACATCGTCGGGGTCGCGAGATACATGACGTGCAGCCGTTGCTGGCGATCGACGGTAACGAGTGGCTTGCGGAGCATGAGCACCTCTCCGAGCATGAAGGTGCGGACGTTCTGTCCGGTCCGACCATCGATCACCTGAACATAGATCTGAGCTTTTTCCTCCCCGCTGAAATTGATTACTCGGAATTCACGGGTTTGGCCGGGTTTCCCTGGGATGCCGACCTTTTGCTTCCAGTAGGGCGCCCCGGGACTCTGGTTGAACAGGACGCGATTACTGGAAGTGCCTTCACCGGTGTTCCCCGGCATGCGGACGACGGCAGTGGCCGAGAAATTTCCCGGTTCTCTGAGGTAGAAAATCTGGGAGAGGTCCACCTCGCGGGCCATGGACGCACCTGCTTTGATCACCATTTTGCCGAAAGCCGCGCGGCCGCGTGGCGTCACTTCCTCGCCACGGTTATTTTTGAGAATAAACGTCAGCCACTGCATCCGCCCGTCGCCATAAAAAGTGATATCCTGGCCAGCGTAGTTGGTGATGTTGACGACCGCCATGACGGGTTCTCCAGCCAGATACTGGGTTTTCGAAAGTTTGAGCGTGGCCGAGAGTTGGGCGTGCGCGACGCCGGCAAGCACGGCCACGAGAGAAAGCTTGAACAGACTGCGGATCAAAATCACCCCGCAGCAGTAGACCTTTCCCAGGAAAGCGTCAATCTAACGAAACTATCCGAGGGGGAAACACTCCGCGGCTGCGTTCGAAATCTGCGGCGAACTTCAGTCTTCGCCGTCTGGATAAAGCAGGTGATATTTGATGGCCTCGACTGCCACGGCGGCCGCCGTTCCGAAGATGGTTTCCTCCGTCGCCGTCCGCGGGACCTGGGCTGCCGGGCGGGAAAGTCCGAGAATCAGCTGACCGTAGTTCTGAGCACCGGCGACATGTTGGAGCAGCTTGAGCGAGATATGGGCAGAATCCAGATTCGGGAAAACCAGCACATCCGCAGTCGGTCGCGCGTCGGCACCCGGCAGCTTGGTTTCGGCGGCTTCGGGATCGAGAGCGACGTCGGCCTGAAGCTCACCTTCGATGCTGATTTCAAGAAATTCCCGTCGTGCCCTGTCTTGAGCCAGTGAGGTCGCCGCCGCCATCTGAAGTGCACCGGGAGTTGATGCCGAGCTTTTTGTCGAATGGCTGAGCATGGCCACGTAGGCTTTGCGGCCGAGGAAATGATGGGCCAGTTTGCCGGTCTCGACAGCAATCGCCGCCAGCTCTTCCACGTTCGGAGTCGGGTTCAGGCCGCAGTCGGCGAGAAACAGGATGCCACTTCCCCCCATGTGTGCGAGGTGGGCACCGGTCAGAATCGTGACGCCGAAAATTTTAGGAACGTTCGGCAGCGGCTTGATCGTGTGAAGCAAAGCTCGGAAATAATAAGCAGGAAGTGCCTTGTTGCCGCCGACGACGGCGTCCGCTTGGCCGTATTGGACCATCAACGAGCCAAAATAATGCGGTTTCGCAACGATCTCTTCCGGTTTGCCCATTTGCATGGTCCGGTAGCGGGCCATGTTTTCCACTCGTTGGCAAAACAGCCCGAAATCCGACGCCAGCGGCGGATCGATGATATGGATGAATTTCAGTGAAACCTCGTGCTTGGCCGCCAGCGCGCGGATGCGTTCCTTGTTACCGAGCAGAATCGGCGCGACCACCTCTTCGGCCACCAGTCGCGCCGCCGCACGGATCACCCGGATGTCCTCGCCCTCGGTGAAAACGACCCGCTTTGGGTGGCGGCGAAGTTGTTCGAGGAGGTATCGGGTGACGGTGTTGCCCGTTGCGGGGTCTTGAGGAAAATCGGACATGGAAAATCTCGCGTTTGCAGCGTGCGCTGACTCTAGTATGGCTTTACGCGTCCGTTCAACCCGTTTCATCCTCGATTCCGCAAGTGCCCGCTGACTATCACACCCACACTCCCCTTTGCCGCCACGCCGAAGGGGAGCCGGAAGCCTACATCGATGCCGCTGTTATCGCAGGGGTCACGGAATACGGCATTTCGGACCACGCCCCGCAGATCCCGGAGCCATTCGATGACTGGCGCATGGTGGTCGATGAACTGCCCGCCTATTTCCAATGGATCGCCCGCGCCCGCAAACAAGCCGCCGACCGGATCCCGGTCCGCGCCGGTCTGGAATGCGACTGGTTGAGCGGCTGCGAACCGTGGATCGCCGATCTCGCCGCCCGCCACGACTGGGATTACCTCATCGGTTCCGTCCACTACCTGGGCGATTGGGATTTCGATAATCCGAAATGGTTAGGTCGCTGGGCGGAGAGCGATGTCGAGGCCGTCTGGACCCATTATTGGGAAACCTATGCGGAAATGGCCGATAGCGGGCTGTTCGATATCCTCGGACATCCAGATCTCGTGAAAAAATTCTCCCACGTCCCTGCCGGCGACCTCGACCGGTTTTACGAACCCGTCATCGATGCCATCGCTGCGTCAGGCAGCGTCATCGAGCTCAACACCGCCGGCTGGCACAAGCCCTGCGTCGAAGCCTATCCGACCCCTCGGTTTCTGGAACTCGCGTGCTCGGCGGGTATTGGTCTGGTCATTTCATCGGACGCGCACGCTCCTTCCGAGGTCGCCCGCGATTTCCCAAAAGCCATCGCCCTCGCCAAAGCCGCCGGTTTTCGCGAAACGATTCTGTTCGAAAAACACCAGCGCCGCACGGAACCACTCCGCTAAGGGGAAGGGATCTCCGGTCCCTTCTTCTTCCCGCGCGACATCATCGTCCCTGAATGAACCATGGATCAAATCCCGTTAGAATTGAATCAGTTAGACAAAACACGGATCAATCCAACGCCGTCTTCCAAACATCCTGCTTGAATCCCACCAGCACTTTCCCATCACCGATGAGAAAAGGTCGCTTCACCAAGTTTCCGTTCTTCGACAGCATCTCAATCGCCTCGGTCTCGCTCATACCCGGCATCCGGTCTTTCAGTCCCAACTCTCGATAATCAATTCCCGAGGTGTTGAAAATGCTCTGCAGCTTGCCGCCGTATGCCGACAATGCCACCTTCAGCTCTGCTGGAGTCGGCGGGGTCTCGCGGATCGCCTTCATCTGATAGTTGATCCCGCGCGCATCGAGCCATTTCATCGCTTCGCGGCAGGTGCTGCATTTCTGGTAAATGTAAACCGTCAACATGCTTCCGATCTTGATTCCTTTCCGCGACGGTGCAAGTCTCCCCGTCCGCTGATGAAATCCTCCATCCTCGATCAAATCCGCACCGAGTTGCGCGCCCGGCTCGAACGCCTCTCGAAAGCCGCGCTCGAAGCCCACGCCGCCGCCACCGACCCCGGCAGCAAGGCCGAGGGGAAATACGATACCCGCAGCCTCGAAGCCTCTTACCTTGCCGCGGGCCAAGCCCGCCAAGTCGACGAACTCGCCGAATCCGTGAGGATTTTCGATACGCTTTCGACTCCTGAATTCGATAGAGATGAGCAAATCGACGCCGGTGCTCTGGTAGAAGCGGATCTCAATGGACGGACCACGTGTTTCCTCCTCGTCCCAACCTGCGGCGGCATGGACATCATCCACGAAGGCCGGGAAATCACCCTGCTGACGCCCGAGAGTGCACTCTATCAGAAGTTGCTCGGCCTGCGCGCGGGCGATTCACTTGACTCGCCCCAACTGCGGGTGACGGAGGTGAGTTGAATCCGCCGCCTAGGTCCGAACCGGCATCCGCTCGCGAACAGACGACGAAGTTGGTTTTCTGGAACAGAACCCGCCACCCCGACGTATCGTCAGTCCCATGAAATCACCGTCCTTGATGATCGCAGCTCTGTTGCTGCCGCTGGCAAGCCTTCAGGCCGCGCCGCTCAACATCCTGTTTTTCACCGCCGACGACATGAATTACGATTCCAGTGGCGTCTGCGGCGGGCCGATCAAGGACCTAACGCCGCACATCGACGGACTCGCGGCCGAGTCACTGCGTTTTGAATATGCCTACTCCACGGTCGCCGTCTGCCAGCCGGTGCGCCAGACCATGCAGACCGGACTCTATCCGCATCGCAGCGGGTCCATGGGTTTTTTCCCGATCAAACCCGAAGTGCGCACCCTCAACCAGCAACTGCACGACGCCGGTTACCTGATCTCCATGTTTGGCAAGGGCAAGCACCACCTGCCGACGGAGAAATTTTGCGTCGATGTGGCGGACGACACGATCAGCCGCCGCCCCTCCCAACTGGCGGAAGCCACTCGGAAGTTTCTCAAAACGGCCCGCGAGCAGAACCGCCCGTTTTTCCACAACGTCAACTGTTATGACCCACACCGACCGTTCATCGGCATCAAGGGACCCGACGACCTCGCCGAAGGTGAAACGCCGAGCCGCTGGATCAAGCCCGAGGAAGTCACCCGGGTGCCCGGTTTCCTCGAAGACCTGCCGGAAATCCGCAGAGAGCTGGCAGGCTACTACACTAACGTCCGACGTCTCGACGACGCCCTCGGGGCGGTGCTCGCGGTGCTCAAAGAAGAAGGCTTCGCCGAAAACACCCTGGTGGTGTTCTACGGTGGCGACCATGGGATGTCCTTTCCCTTCGGTAAATCTAACGACTACGAAAACAGCTCTCGCGGCTCGCTGATCATCCGCTGGCCCGGCGTGACCAAGCCCGGAGTGGTGGATCATGATCATCTCGTCTCGACCCTCGATTTCGCTCCGACTCTGCTAGAAGCCGCCCACCTGCCGGCGATCCCCGGCATCGACGGCCGCTCGTTCCTGCCCGTGGTGAAGGGTGAAAAGATGGCCGGATGGGACCGCGTCTTCACCGGCTACAACGCCGCCTTTGGCAACAACTGGCTGCCGATGCGCTGCGTCCGCACCAAGGATCGATCCTACATCTGGAATGCCTGGAGCGACGGTAAGAAAAAATACCAAACCGAGAACATGTCCGGCCTCTCTTGGAAAGCGATGCTCGCCGCCGCTCCTAACAACACTGAAATTCAAGCGCGCACCGAGTTCTATCTCCACCGGGTTCCCGAGGAATTCTATGACATGACCAACGACCGCTGCGAGCGCGTCAATCTCATCGCCGACACCTCCCGGCAGGCCGAGATCGAGATCATGCGGCAGCAACTCCTCTCCCTCATGCAGCGCACCGGCGATCCCTTTGCGGAAGCATTCGCCCACCGCGACAACAAGGAGTTAATTCCCGCCGTCCTCACCAAGCTCAAAAAAGAATACGGCAAGGGTGGGGGAGAATAGTGGGCGGAAATCGCTGAATTTTACCGCTCGAAAAATTCCCCGCGCTTGCCAGATTGCGGCGTGGATTTGTTTTCGAAACCCCGGACGCCCGAGCAGAAGTCGCTTTCCGTGACGCAGCTGTTGCGGAAAATGAAGAATCTGCTGGAGATTCAGATCGGTGAAGTCTGGGTGGAGGGCGAAGTTTCCAATTTGCGGAAACAAGGCAGTGGCCATTGGTATTTCTCGTTGAAGGATGCCGGCGCGCAGATTTCGTGCGCCATGTTCGGAGCGAGGAAACGCGAGGGAGCGGACGCTCTGGAAGACGGGGCGAAGGTGCGGGTTTTCGCCGAGGCGAGTGTTTACGAAGCGCGGGGGCAGCTTCAAATCATCGTGCAGAAGGCGGAACGCGCGGGCACGGGGGATTTGCAGGCGAAGTTCGAGGCGCTGAAGCGGAAGCTGAATGCCGAAGGACTTTTCGACGCCGACCGGAAGATGCAGATCCCGCCGTTTCCACGGAAGATCGGGCTGATCACTTCCGGCACCGGGGCGGCGCTTCAGGACATTCTCAACGTGTTGACGCGCCG
>JBBQDJ010000011.1:0-18057 GCA_038319595.1 Verrucomicrobiales bacterium | reverse complement strand
ATCGACCATGACCTCCTCGGTTGCCTGGAAGGTCTGCGGCTCGACCTCGGCAAGAAAATGGCGGGCAAGCTGATAGAAACCAAGCGTGATGATGAACGCGATGAAGAAGAGCGTGACCCGAGTGAAACGCATAGCGGGATCACAGGGATAACAGATAGCCCAAACCTCGACGGGTCTGGATCAGATCCTCGGCACCAGCCTTTGCGAGCCGTAACTTGGCGCGGATGGCTTTCACGTGGGCATCGATGGTCCGGTCGGTGACGGCACCCGGATCTTCCCATGCCTGGTCCAGGAGTTGGTCCCGAGTGTAAACCCGGCCCGGCTTGGCGAGGAGGACCAGCAACAGTTTGTATTCATGGGCGGTGAGATCCAACAGTTCGCCGTGACAATGGATGCGCATGGCCGAGGTGTCGTGGTGCAGCGGCGGCGATGCCGTGGAGCCTGGATTTGTCTGCGGCAACGGCGAAACGGTCTGAGAGCGCCGAAGGATGGCACGGACGCGGGCGACGATTTCCCGAGGAGAGAAGGGCTTCGTCACGTAGTCATCACCGCCGAGTTCCAAACCCAGGATGCGATCCACCTCCGCATCCCGGGCGGTCAGGAACAGGACGGGGATGGCCGAGGTTTCGCGCAAGCGGCGGCAAACATCGAGTCCAGTCATGTCGGGCAGGCCGATGTCGAGGATGGCGAAATCGAAGGACTCGCGCTCGGCGGCAGCGAGAGCATCCGAACCGGTCAACGCATGGGTGACCTCGAAGCATTCGGTGCCAAGAGCATAAACGAGCGTGTCGGCGATGGCCGGTTCATCTTCAACCAATAGGACGCGGGGCATTCATCGATTCCAACCACTCTCCGTGAAATGCCAATGAAGAAAGCGTGAAATCGCACGCGGGCGGCATTGCCGATATCCCGGCTTGCCGCGCCGATGAAAGACCGCATCGTCCATGCCTGTCCGATGCCCACACTCATTCTTATCCTCACGTGTGCCTTGTGGGGTCTTAGTTTCCCACTGGTGAAGGCGCTTCATCTTGAACAAACAGCCCGCTTGCCTGGTGTTTCGAGTCTGTTTCTCGCCTCCTGGTTGCAGATCGCGCGGTTCGGTCTTGGGGCCTTGATCCTCATGCCATTCGTCATTGGCAGGAAAGCGCCGACTTCCAGCGAGGTCCGCCAGGCCCTGATCCTTGCATTCTGGGGGGGGAGCGGAATGTGGCTGCAGGCGGACGCACTTGCCTACACCGATGCATCGACCTCCGCATTTCTCACTCAGGCTTACTGCGTTTTTCTTCCGCTCTGGGCCTGCCTCCGCGCACGTCAATGGCCCGGTTCCCGAGTGACCGTCGCCACTCTTCTGGTTCTAACGGGTGGTGCAATCCTGTCCGGATTGCGACCCGACCATCTCAAGCTTGGTCGCGGAGAAATCGAAACCCTCGGCGCAGCCTTCCTGTTCACTTTCCAGATTCTGACTTTGGAGAACCCACGCTATCAGGGAAACTGCGGATTGATGGTCACTTTTGTCATGTTCATCGGGATCGCCGTGCTCCTTCTGCCGTTCACACTCATGTCCGCGCCCAATCTCGCCGCCTGTATCAGCGCCGGGGCATCGCTTCCCGCTTTTGGAATCGTCAGTCTCCTGGCCCTTTTCTGTTCGGCAGTGGCTTATCTCCTCATGAACATCTGGCAGCCACGGGTATCCGCCACGGAGGCCGGCCTGATCTACACCACAGAGCCCGTTTTTACGGCGGTGTTCGCCTTGTTTCTCCCGGCACTGCTCGGCGCGTTCATCCACGAGTCCTATCCGAATGAAAGCCTGACCACTCAAATGATCATCGGCGGCAGCCTAGTCCTTGCGGCCAACATGCTGATGCAATGGAAGCGACCACCCCATTTGCCGGCGGCTGGTCCTATCAGCTAACCGCTGAAGCAACCGGCGATTGGTCTGCGCAATTCTAACTGGCGAATGAAATTGGAGTTCGGGTGACTTTGAGCGAGGTGAAGTGCATGGACGTCTCCACCTCCTCACGGTCTTCGGTTATTCGAAATCGAATGTCTTCGACCGCGTGGGGAGGAGTTTGAAGCGGCCACCGTTCGCCGTGCGAATTGGGTCAAACACGGAGTCCATCCCCACGGATTTGATCTCACAGACCTGGGCCATCAATTCGCCAAGGCGGCCTTTGGGAAACCCGCGCTCGAGGAACCAACAGAGATACTCCATCGGAAGGTCCATGATGGGGACTCCGGCAGGCGGATAGGCCTTGATCCCGAATTTTCCGAATGGGATCCGAGTTTTGCCGATCTCGATGAGGAGGTTTCTAAAATCCTCGCGGTCGATCTCGGTGATGTCAGTCACGGCGGCGGCTCAGAGTTTTGCCGACTCGGGAGTAGCGGGTTTCGGGCTGTTTGCCTTGAGTGCGCTTTCCGTCTGGGTTTTGAACCAGGAGTCATATTGATCTTTTGGAATCACCTCCATGGATCCGACCATATTGGCATGACCTTCACCGCAGAGCTGGGCACAGACGACGTAGGTCTCGAGCGTTTTCACTGGAGTGAACCACATCGGGATTTCGCGACCGGGAATCGCATCCTGCTGAATCCGCATGGGAACGATGCAATAATTGTGAATGACGTCTTTCGTGCCAATGTTGAGCACAACCGGCTGATCGACAGGAAGCTTGAGGATGGGGCTGGTAAAATCGTCGAGGGCATTCGGGTCGGTATAATCGATGCCGAGATCATTGGTGCCAGAGATGAGATTGGGATCGACACGACCAAATTTGTTGTCCGCACCTGGGTAATGATAGGTCCATCCGAACTGCCAGCCTACCACGCGGACGCGGTTGGGGTTAAGGTTTTGCACCGCTTTCCAACTGTCCACACGCTCGGCCCAGAGAGGGAAGGCGAAACCCAAGAGAAGCACTGCTTCGACGATGATCACACCCATTTCTAGATGGCTGGAAAGATGACTTTTAACCCCTTCATAAGACGCCTTGGGATTGTTTTTGTGCCAGAAGCGGAAGATGCAGTAGAAGAAGAAAAGCGTCCACCCGACAAACAGGGCGATCATGAACCAATGGACCACATCGATCATGTGATCGACCTGTCCGCCGTGCGCGGAGAAGTTCTCCGGGATACCGAGAAATTTGGAAGGACTCATGGGAAACGAATTGAAGGAAAGTTGCTAGTAATGAAAAATCAAAGACCGGCCCCGGGACGATAGTCATCGGAGAGGGTGGGATCAAGATTCTCCCTTTCACGCCGGGCCAAGTGAACCATGAAAACACCCACACCGGCCAACATGGCAAGAATCACGGCGAGCAGGAAGAAAATCGACCAACTGGCCGCCTCCCCTCCGCCTGCGATCATGGTTTCGCGGCAGCTGGAACAAGCGAGAAATAAGGAATTTGGGATCATCATCGTGAGGAGGTTGGGAATGGAGTCAGATATGAATCTTGGTGATTTTGCGGTAAAAGTAGAATCCGTAAAACGGCAGAAGGACCGTTCCCAACGCGCCGATGCCACCCACAATCCGGGTCATACCACTGGTTTCCGGCGCGAGCAGGAATGCCCAAAGTGCCAAGAAGATGCATAGCAGCGTGCTGACAGTCACGAAGACAATATGGAATCCTTTGAGTGACATGGAAGTAGTGTGTTGGAATGGTTCAAATTTGGGTTCTGATCTCAGCGATGCGTCGGCGAGGCCAGCATTTTAGGAGCCGTTGATTCATTTCCGTAGAACAGGAAATCGTGGATCGGATCCGAAATCGCAAGGGCGGTTAGACCGGCGAGGCTGCATACCATGCAAAGTCCCGAAGCAAACAGCCAGTAAACCGCTTTCTTCTCATGATTAAGGTGCATAAAGATGAACGCAACCAGAGATGCCTTGATGGTGGCGATGGTTAGACCAAGGATACAGTCCCATTTATCGAAGCCGTGCTTGCCGACATCCATCCAGGGAACGGTGGCCACCATCACGGTGATGATGGTTCCAAGGAACAAGACGCCACCGACGAACATGTAGGTGCGGACGGATTTCTTGATTGCTTCCGGAGTATCGGCCATTGGATTGGGGTATTTGAAGTTTTGAAGTTGAGAGTTACATCAAGTAAAGGATCGGGAAAACGAAGATCCAGACAAGGTCGACGAAGTGCCAGAACAGGCCGCCGATTTCAACCCGGTTGGCAAGCCATTCCGGATTGGTGAGATACATTTTCCGACCGAAGAAAAGGTAGTATGCCAGAACCAGCGCACCGCCGATCACGTGAAGGCCGTGGAGTCCGGTGATCGTGAAGTAGATGGCGTAGTAGGTGTTCCATGCTGGGGTGAACTTGGCGGCAAATCGCACCTGCTCGCGCGGCACAGTGAACTCCGCAAAAGTCTCCTTCGCTTCCCGGGCGTGATAGTCAGGTCCAAAGAATTCCTCATTCAACTGGATCTTTTCTTTGTCCCGGTCCACGCCATCCGCCTTGGCCACGAAATCCTTCCAACCCACACGGTAGCGCTCCTTGTGGGTGGGCTCGCGGTTAGGCTTACCGGTTTTCTTGTCGATTCCGTAATCATCAATCAGACGCTTCTCGATTTTTGCCACCTGGGCTTTGTTCCACTCCCAAGCCTCTTTGGCAGCGGGGCTGTTCTTGATCAACCATGAGTTCTCAATCGCGACTTCCGGATCAATCCCCTTTTCCTCGGCCTTCATCGCGAGGTGCTGAAAATCGATGGCATCCACCGCGTGGAAAATCATTGGACTGTCCAACAGCTTTCCTGCCACAGCGGTATCGTCGCGAAGTACCGACTGTTCACTACCCTCCTTGACATCGCGCGGACCGAACTCGAAGCGTGATGGAGGATCCACTTTGAAAGCGACACTTGGGATGTCGGTCAGAAGCAAGGGTTCAAGAGCCTTGACGTCGATGTTCACCTTTTCGGCGTATTTCCAATCCTGTTGGCCAGGATGCGCTAATTTCGCTTTTTTCCACTCCTCGCGAAGCGCTTCCGTCCTGTAGGCGCTGTTATGGCTAGCAGCGGCAAGGTGAATCTTCTGCACGCGGTCAAGCAGCTCAACCGAAAGCGGTTCACCCGCTTTTGCGATAACCTCAGGAGCCTGTTTCTCCTTGGTCACCGCTGTCAGGTCGGAAGCCAGAACGATCTTTGCATCGCGATGCGAGGCTTGCGACAACATCTCTAGGACCCAAGGCTTGTGAAACCGGCGGGTGTTGAACGTTAGCTGCGAGGCTTCGATGAAAATCATGTTCTCCTCGACCTTGTTGCCCTTGTGGTCCAGTTCCTTCTCAACGCCAAGGTGACCTTCGACGACGGTATAGTCCTTCAGGCTCACCGCTTGGTGGTGCAACTTGACATTATACTCGACCCCTTTGAGCACCATGAAGATCAACGCACAGAACACGGTGATTCCCATGAAGATCTGGAATTTCCGCCACTCACGCATCTTGAGAGCGGCCCAGGCGAACACCACAGTGACGGACGAACCGATGAGGACGAAGGTGTTGATCAGACCGGGAAGCACGGGCAGCGTCCGCTCCGGCCACGGGTAGTCCGCACCGATACGGAGAAACACATAGGCAGAGAAGAACCCGCCGAAGAGCATGACTTCAGAGGCGAGGAACAACCAGATCGCGATCTTCGAGTTGAAGAGGCCGGTGTCCTTTCGGGGAGTGACGATATAGGGAATTTCCATTTGAAAAAGGTAAGGCGTGTGGAGTGACGAGCCTTGAAGGTTTGGCGGAGCTTGGAGCGGCGGTTAGTGTTTGGGCACCGGCTTTTCCGCAGGCTCCGCATGTTTTGGTTCGGTCCACTGCGGAAGGAAGTCCTGTTCGCAATCCGGACGGCTGTATTCGTAAGGACCGCGGAAGGTGACAGGTTCTTTAAGGAAGTTGCCATGCCCTGGAGGGGTCGGCGTCGCCCACTCAAGGGTCGTCGCATCCCATGGATTGTCGCTGGTGACTTTCTTACCAAACTTCCAAGAGGTAAAGAGGTTGATGACAAAAAAGATCTGGAAGAAGGCCATCGTCCATGCGCCCATCGACATCCAGATGTTCATGTCGATGTGTTGAACCACGGTGTTGCCGAAGATGTTCACACTGTCCGCCGCACGGGAAAGATAGGCGTCACCACCGTTATACCAGCGGCGATGGAAACCGGCCATCCCCTGCACCAGCATCGGGAAGAAGATGATGTTCATGCAGATGAGGCTGGGCCAGAAATGGAGATGGTTAAGGGTCCTGCTCATGAAGCGACCCGTGATTTTCGGATACCAGTGGAGAACCCCTGCGAAGAAGCCAAAGAGGATGCCGGGCGCCACGACGTAATGGAAGTGTCCGATGACGTAATAGGTGTCGTGCAGGTGGAGATCCGCAAGGTTGAAGGCAAGCGGCAGACCGGTTAGACCGCCGATTCCGAACATTGGGATAAAAGCACAAGCCCACATCATCGGGGGAGTGAAGCGGATGGAACCACCCCACAGCGAGATGAGCATGGCGGTGATGATGACCACCGACGGCACTGAGATCAGGACAGTGGTGGTTTGGAAGAAGGTGGAAACCGCTGCTCCCATGCCGGTCATATACATGTGGTGAGCCCAGACGACGAATGAGAGGAAACCGAGGATCAGCACGGAATAGACCATCGACTTGTAGCCCCAAAGCGGCTTGCGGGTGTTGACGGGAATGATTTCAGCCACGCAGGCGAACGCCGGCAGGAGCAGAACATAGACTTCCGGGTGACCGAGGAACCAGAACAAGTGCTGGAACAGCAGCGGCGAACCACCACCGGAGAGATCAGCCAAGCCCTCGCTTTTAGTGAAGAGCCCAGAAGGCATGAAGAAGGACGAGTGACCCACGCGGTCCATCAACTGCATGATGCCGGCGGCTTCCAGCGGTGGGAACGCGAGGAGTAGGAGGAAAGCGGTCACCAGCATCGACCACACGAAGAAGGGCATTCGCATCCAAGTCATCCCACGGACCCTTAGATTAATAATGGTGGTAATGAAATTCACCGACCCGAGGAGCGATGAGGTGATGAGGCAGACCAACCCGATCAACCACTGTGACTGGCCAGCGAGAAACTGGTTGACCACCTGCCCGTCCGCGAATCCGGCGAGCGGTGAGTAATTCGTCCAGCCGGATTTGGCGGCACCGGACTCCATGAAGAACGATGCACACATGATCAGGCCACCAAGCAGGTAGATCCAGTAGCTCGCCATGTTGAGACGTGGGAAAGCCATGTCCACAGCCCCGATCTGAAGCGGCGTGACGTAGTTTCCGAAGGCCCCGAATCCCAGTGGCACGATCCCGAGGAACACCATGATGGTCCCGTGCATGGCACCGAACATGTTGTAGGTTTCACCCGTGACTTTGCCGTCCTGCAGCCAGCGGGCCTTCCAGCCGTCGGTGAAGATCCAGCTCATCCACTCGGGAAGCGGCTGGTGCGGATAGGCGATGCTCCAGCGCATTACCATCATCAGATAGAAACCGAATGCCAGGAAAAGCATGGCGGTGATTCCATATTGAAGACCAATCATCTTATGGTCCGTTGAAAAGACGTATTTCGACCAGAAGCCCTGGACGTGGTGATGATCGTCGTGGTGGGCATCGTGCCCGGCGTGTGAAGTGGCGTGAGAGCTCATAATTCCGTCTTGCGGCGTGGGTTAATCCTAATTGATCAAATCGATGGCGGTAGCGGTCGTTTCAACAAAAGGGGATCAATGAAAAGTATAGGGTGAATGAATTGGAAAAGTGAATCATGGGGCCTTGGCAGGAGCCAAGGTGATTGGATCGAGCATCGCCTTGGGATCGAGCACGTCTCCGGGCAGATTCTTGACATGGTCGGCGTCGAGTTCAGCACCGGTGACTGAGTTACCGGCACTCTTACGAGCACCGGAGATCTCTATGGCCGCCTTGGCCATATCGATCGTCACCACATCACCATGGGTGTTGCCGAAGTTGTTTCGGACGAACGTCATGACCCCGGCCAGATCCTCAGGAGCCATGCCGATTCCCTGGGGTGGCATGACCCCGTAGGTTTTGCCGTCACTCACCGGACCTTGGAGTCCATTGAGAATGACCATGGCAAAACGCTCGGATTCACCATTCACCCACTTCGATCCGACCAAAGACGGGAAGGTAGATCCGTTGCCCTTGGCATCCGCTCCGTGACAACCGTTGCACTTTGCGGAGTAGATTTTCGCACCCTTTGCCATGTAGGCGGCGAGCGCTTCCTTCGGCACCGGGCCTGTGTCTGCGGTGCCACCTGCCGGCTTGCGGACATATCCCTCACGGAAGGTCGCGTCATAGGCGAACAAACTGCCGCCGGTTCCGAGAATCCCGCCGGCCACGACGAGAACGAATCCGCAAGCGACGAAGGCCCAAAGCGAAACAGGAGCGATTCCGTTATCCACGATGCGATTTTCACGGGCGCACGCGGCAGCCTCGCGAACCACGCGACCGTGGGCCTCGGTCACGTTGATGGATTCATCAAGATCCGGCTTTTGGTTAGGAAGTGACATGTTGGAAAATAAGTGGAGTGGAGGTTAATTCAAGGTATCAACCTTTCTTTTTCGCAGGCGCGAAATCGAGGGCAGCCGGGAGTTTCTGGTCCTTTTTGAGCGAGAGAAGATAAGAGACGAGCGCCTTGGCATCCGAGCTTGGCACCAGCGCCATGCCGTCCTTCGCGCCGAATGGCATCGTGCCCGCGCTGGGAGTATCTCCCTTCACAGCAACTTCGTTAAAGAGGAAGCGATAGGACGGGCAGGCCGACTTCCAGCGTTTCGCCTCGGCACGAGGATTGTAAAGATGGGCATAGAGCCACTGCGCGGGATCTCCACCGACCGCATAGATCGACTCCACCCGGCGTCCGAGGTTGGAGAGATCGGGTCCCATCCGGGAAACACCGATCTGAGCAAACTTCTCGCCGAAGAAGTCGTAGGCGTTGGTCTCACGGCGGGTGTCGCCACGGTCCGGATCTGCCTTCAAGCCGCCCCAGTCGGGACGATAGAGATCATTTCCAGCATAGGTCGGGCGAACGACTTGGGTGTGGCAGAGGTAGCAGCCGTTTTCCGCATAGATGAGTGCTCCGTCGGCAACACGCCCGGTGCGCTTCGGGAAGAAAATGCCGGTGCTCCCATCCTCGGCTTCCGAAAGCTGGATCGGTGCGAGATTGCGCATCTTGATGAATGGAACAACGACCACCGCAAGCCATGCGATGCCGAAGCTGGCGGATAGACCGAGAATGAAGGTGCGGAGGCTCATTGGGCTCTGAAATCTAAGATTTGAGATTTGAAATTTAAAATCAGTGGGCGGGAACGCTGCCGGGGCCGGCGTTGTCGATGTCCCCTTCTTCACCGTGAGGGCTGGGACCATGGCCGTGAGCCGAGACCAGCAAGGTGGGGTGCGAACTGCGGCGGCCAAGTCGCAGCCACATCAGTGCGAGATGAATGAAGAAGAATACATTGGAGAAAAGAATGAAGCACCAGGCAATGGTGGTTCCCACTGCATAAGGGAATGCCCGGGTGGCGGCGCCGGCCCACGGTTGGGTCCAGTCCTCCTGACCGATCCCCTGCTCAAGTCCGCCGATCAGGGAGAACAAGACCACCGAGATCACTCCATAGACGGAGAGCAGGAAATGCACTTTGATCATGCGGCGGGATAACCACTCACGGCGGGTGATCCGCGGCACGATGAAATACACCGCGCCGAACATGACGAAGCTGAAGAACCCATAAAGTGCCAGGATTTCAAATCCATAACCAGAAAGCGAAAACTGCGTCAGAGGCAAGGTGGACTCCGGCAGATTCAAACCGACCGCGAATACCGCGAGAACCAGCAAGCCAACGACACCAGCGATCGTGAAACGAAGCGACGGACTACCGGACATGGTTTCCGGTGAAGCCATCGTGGTGCGAAGCAAGTTGATGGCGGCGGCGACGGAAGGGATAAACAAGAGCGCCGTCGCAGCAGCCCCGAGATAAGGCAGGAAGTAGGGAATCGGAGCACCCGCAAGTTTTTGCATGCCCGCCCAGGGAGCAATCACTGCGAGCGACCAGAAACCGAGTTTCGCCAGTGAGTAACTATACACCGGACGCCCGGTGACCTTGGGGGCCAGATAGTAAGCAGTACCGAGCGCCACCGGAGTGAAGAACAAAAACATCAATGCGGATTTATACCATGCATTGATTCCAGCCGCCATCACGGGGTGACCGGGGATACAGATGAGCAGGGTGTTCGCAGTGATGAAGATCCAAGGGAACCAGACCATTGCAGCCAGGATATACCACTGGGAGATATAAACATGCCCTTCAGGGCGCACCCGGAACTGGATGAACGACCAGATGACGATGGCGAAATAACAGACCAATAACACGGGCCAGACGGCTGCAGGAAACTCCATCCAAGGCATGCCGGTTCCATTGCCCGAAAGAATCCCCGCGATTCCGAAGGCCACCGCGAGGTTCCAAATGTGACCGGCGGTGAGAATGATGCCCGAGGCCGTGCACTCCTTGCGAGAGAGGCGGGCCATCATCCAAATGATCACGGCGAATGCCGCTTGGAATCCCCAGCCATAGATGAACGCGTTCATGTGTGCCGGAAACACCCGGCCATAGGTCAGCCAAGAGAAGTTGCCCGGACTCAACGAGATCCCCGTGAACGGGATCGAAAACACGATGGCCTCCGGGCTGTGGACTTTCCACGAGGCCAGGATGCCCAAGAGGATCGACACCGCGAGCCACGCGGCACCGCTGGTGAGGAAAAACATCACCGGATGGCGCAGCGAGCGATCAATCCCGGCGCGAAGCAGGGCGTCTTGATCGGAGGTGGTGGAAGTGGCGGATGACATCGGCTTTGAAAATGTAGGAAAATGGAGATTAGGGCTTGGTGAGCTCTTGGGCGGTGATCTGTGGCTTGCCTACTTCGCTGCGAAGTGCTGTCACCATCTCGGGCTTCACGCCGGATGCCTTGTTTTCAAAGCTATTGCGGATGTAAGTAAGGACTCCGGCGATCTGCTCGTCGGTCTGGTAGGCAAGCGCCGCCATGCCGCCCGGCATGTTGTATTCTTTACCCGCCACCGTGATCGGTCCCTGGAGGCCGCGGAGCTGAATTCGGATGAGATTGGAAACTGGACCTGTCACCCACTCGGAACCTGCGAGGGGAGGCGCGATCAGTGTGCCCTCGCCGTTTTGACCGTGACAGGCACCGCAGAGCATGAAGGCGGTTTTACCGATTTCCATCAGTTTCGGATCGACCGGTTCATCGGCTGCGGCTGGCTTGTCCATCGCCGCAGTGTCAACCTTGGGTGCATCGGCCAGCTTTTTAGAAGTCGCCGAACCGGGAACGATTTGCTCCGGTTTCTCGACCGCCACTGGCTTCGAGCTCACCAATTTCCCTGCCTCGGTGGCGATGGCGGCAGTGATGGCTTCTGGTGAAATGTTAGCAGCTTGGGCGGTATCGATCTTCGTCTTGGTCTCGTAGCGCGGTTTTGCAGCGGCATCCTCCATCGTCGTCGGGGTGGAGCTGTTGAAGAACCAGATGACTGCGAGAAGCAGTGCGAAAATAAAGAAGGTGCCGATACCCCACCAGAAAGTGGTGAAGCGGATGATCGGGTTGTCGCGGGTGGGGTCCATGTGGAAGAGAAGAGAAATCAGTTGGAAACGTTCGCGGATTCAAGAATGCGCGGGTCGCGGTTCGGATAGAGCGAATGCTGGCCAAGGGCGCGGATCAGGAAGAACACGAATCCGGCACCGATGGTGACAAAGGCGAGGATATCTCCCCAGAAAGCACCGGGGATGGAAACTTGGATCCCTTGCGGGAATGCCGCTGGGACGATTTTTGCAAGAGAGATGCCACGTTCCGGGATGATGATTAGATAGTGATCCAGCACGTGCATGCACAGCGTGTAAACCGCAACGACGGAGAGCAACTTCGGATTCCTCTTCAGCCACGCTTGCAACAGAACTACAAAGGGAACCACGAAATGGCCGAAGACGAGGAAATACATGGCGGTGTTCCAACTGCCGGTATTGCGGATCAGGAAATACTTGGTTTCCTCAGTGATGTTCGCATACCAGATGAGGAAAAACTGCGAGAATGAGATGTAGGCCCAGAAGGTGGTGAAAGCGAACATCAGCTTGCCCATGATATGGAAATGCTCGGGGCCGGTCACGTGCTTGAGGTGGCCCATGCTTTTCAACCAGGTGCAGACGATCACACCGACCGCCATCGAGTTGAGCGCGGCACCCGCGAAGAGATAGACACCCCACATGGTGGAGAACCAAGTGTAGTCGAGACCCATCGCGAAATCGAAACCGGTGAAGGTGATGGTCAGTGCGAAGATGATTAGCGGGTAGTTCGAGTGATAGCGGGCCTTGAGCAGCCGTGCAGTTCCGGGATTCGGATCCGTGTCCTGGTCGGTCGAGAGTTTCCGCAGGCCGATGATCACCGCGCTGAAGACGATGGCGTAGAATGCCACGCGACCATACCAGAAGGTGGTGTTCATGAACCAATACTTAGTATAGAGCAGATGGTCGTGGTGATGGAGCCATTCCTTCCGATCTCCCGTCGCACCGCGGTGGGTGTTCATCCACTCGTAAAGATAGTGCTGCACGTGTGGGAAGAGCAGGGGGATGCTGAAAAGCATCATCCATGGAAAGGTTGAGCCGAGGTTTTCAAAGGTCCGGCGCACGGAGGTTCCCCAACTGGCATTGGAGACATTGTGAAGGAGCACCCAGAACACCCCGCCGATGGAGAGGGTCAGAAAGAAGTAGAACGCGAACAGCCAAGAGTAGGCGTAAGTCCCTTGGGTTTTCTCCGGGCCGACGAAGAGAAGATAGAGACTGATGACGGTGCCGACGACGGCGATGAGCGCAGCGGCGCTTTTGACCTTCGATACCTTGGCGGCGTCGAGATGGTCGCCGTTGATCGCGATGTCTGCGGAGGTGACGTGGTGGTGGTGAGCCATTTGAATTCAGGAAAAATGTTATTTGGCTGCGGCTTGTGCCTCCTTGGCGGTCTGCAGTGTGCGGACGTAGGAAATAATCGCCCAGCGATCGCGGATCGGAATATTGTAGCCGTAGGCACCCATCATGCCTTTGCCATTGGTGATCGTTTCGAACATCCGGCCGTCCGGATAGGATGCCGACTTGAAGTTATCCAGGTGGAAATTCGCGATGCCGGGGACGCCGTATTGGCTGGTAACGCCCTGTCCGTCACCCGACTTGCCGTGACAGACCGAGCAATAGATTTCGAATCGTTCCTTGCCGCGATGAATCAGGGCGGTGGCGTTCGCCTCGGTCAGTTCGAGCTCGGTCGGCATGCCATTGCCGAAATAGTCACCGACATGGCCGGTGTAGTAGTATCCGGTCTGACCACCGAATTCATATTCGGGAATCCCACCGATGGACTGCTTGCCATCCTCGTTGAAGCCACGGGGCTGGGTTTGGGTGACCGGCAACCTGCTGCCATGATCGTCGGCGAAAAAGGCGTCGGGCTTCTGAGCCTTCAATTTGTCCTGTTCATCCATATCCGGGAAGATCCGGACGGGTGGCTTGGAGAAATGCTGACCGCGGATTCCGAAGATTCCGACGACGAGCAACGCGATGAGCGCGTAAGCGATGAAGAAGTAACGCATCTGGAGGTTGAAAATTTAAATTTGGAATTCGTGGCGGGACTTCAGTCCTCTTCTTCGACGAGCTCGATGTTTGCGCCGCCGATGGTTTCGAGCAGGTCGCGAGTTCCGTTAGGGGTGAATTTCGGGTCGCGAGCCTCGATGGCGATGAAGAAACCGTCATCGGTGGCGCGGTGGAACTGACGGCTCGCGAAGAGCGGGTGGTTGAGACGCGGGAGTTGGATCAGGGCGAGCAATCCGAACAGGGTGGCGAAACCGGAGAAAAGAATGGTCAGCTCGAACATGATCGGGAAGAACGCGGGGACGGTGAAGATATTCGCAGGCTTCGACTGGACGATGGTCGGGTAGATCACCACTTGGGTGGTGTAGGCGAGTGCGAAAGCAGTGCAGGTTCCGGTGACCCCGCCGAAGAACACGAACCAAGGGAGGATGGAACGTTTCATCCCCATGGCTCCATCCAGCCCGTGGATCGGATAGGGAGAATAACAATCCCATTTTTTGAAGCCGGAGTCGCGGATTTTCTCCGCGGCCTTGTAAAGAGCGGAAGCGCTCTTGAACTCGGCCAGGTAGCCATAAACGCGTTTGCGGGTGGTGCTCACGATGAAAATTTCAAATTTGAGATTTCAGATTTCAGATTTTTGGTCCGACGAGTTCCTTCTGATAGGCGGCCTCCTTGACGACGCCGTGGTCCGGATGATCGTGGTGGTCGTCGGAATGCGGGTCGGACTCAAGAAGCGTCCATTTCACCTCGGCAATGTTGATGCAAGGCAGGAAGCGAAGGAACATCAGGAACAGGGCGAGGAAGAGGCCGATGGTTCCAACAAAGGTCATGATTTCGACGCCGCTGGGCGAGTAGGTCTTCCAGTCACCGGGCAGGAACATCCGGGCGAGGGTGGTGCAGATGATCACGAAACGCTCATACCACATGCCGACGTTCACACACATCGCCACCACCATAATGACCCAGAGGTTCTCGCGGCAGGCTTTGAACCAAAAGACCTGCGGGGAAAGCACGTTGCACGACATCATCGCTGCGTAGGCCCACCAGTAAGGACCGGCGATCCGGAACTTGAAGGCGTCCATTTCATAGATACCGCCCGAGTAGAAGGCGACGAAAAGCTCCATCAGATAGGCGTAACCGACGATCGTGCCAGTGAGCAGGATGATCTTCGCCATGTTATCGATGTGCTTCATCGTGATCAGATCATGCAGGCCGTAAATGAAACGGGCTGGAATCATGATCGTGAGCACCATCGCGAAACCACCGAAGATGGCACCGGCGACGAAGTAGGGCGGGAAGATCGTGGTGTGCCAACCGGGGACGATCGAGGTGGCGAAGTCGAACGAAACGACGGAGTGGACCGAAAGCACGAGCGGAGTGGAAAGTGCGGCAAGGAGGAGATATGCCATTTCATAGTGGCTCCACTGACGGTTGCCGCCGCGCCAGCCCATCGCGAAGGCGCCGTAGAGCATCTTGCGGATGCCCGGTTTGCAGCGGTCACGGATGGTGGCGAGGTCGGGCACCATGCCGAGATACCAGAAGATTAGCGAAATGGTAAAGTAGGTGGAAACCGCGAACACGTCCCACAGCAGCGGCGATTTGAAGTTCTGCCAGATTGCATTGGCGTTGGGGACTGGAGCGAGGAACCAGGCGAACCACACGCGGCCGACGTGGAAGGCGGGGAAAATACCCGCGCAGATCACGGCGAAGATGGTCATCGCTTCTGCCGCTCGATTGATGGATGTCCGCCAGTTTTGTCTTGTTAGGAACAGCACTGCTGAAATCAGCGTTCCGGCGTGACCGATACCGATCCAGAAAACGAAGTTCGTAATATCAAAGCCCCAGAACACCTTGTTTGACATGCCCCAGACGCCGACACCGGTGGAGACGAGATAGGTGAGTCCGCCGCCTACGCCGATCATCGCAATCAGTGCGGAAGGGATGAACAGTAGCCACCAGAGGAAGGGTTGGCGGTTTTCGAGAACGCCGCAGATGCGCTCGGTGATCCAGTGATAGGAACGACCGCTGAGGATGAGCTTTTCGCGCTCAAGCACCGGGAGCTTGACCCCGGTATGGGTCTCAGGAGCGGTTTGGGTGGTGGAAGCCATGGTGGGGTAAATGCTGAAATACTGAAAAGCTGAGATCCTGAAATCAGGCCATATTGATGGTCGCCTTGCCGATGAATTGAGCGTCTGGCATCTTCGGATTCGGGTTCTTGACGCGGGCCAGGTAGCTGGTGCGCGGACGGGTGCCGATGTAATTGAGAAGGTCGTAGTTCCGCGCGATTTGCTTGCTGCGCACCATCACGGATTTATCTCCGTCCAAGAGATTTCCGAAGAAGATCGCGTTGGCCGGGCAGGCGTCTTGACAGGCGGTCTTCACCGAATCCACCGGAATGCGGAGGGTTGCGGTGGTGACCTGCACTTCGGTCGAAGGTTTACCGGAGGCGAGGACTTCCTGCTTCTGGCCGCCTTTCTGGCGAATCACCGAATCTTGGAGCCGCTGCACGCAGTAGGTGCATTTTTCCATCACCCCGCGCATGCGGACCGTGACGTTCGGGTTCTTCTGAAGGTGGGCGGCCTCACCGACCTGCTTCACGCCGAACGGACCTTTGTAGAGGTTATGGGCGATGAGCGGGTTGCGCTTGTTATAGTCGAAATAATTGAACCGACGGGCCTTGTAGGGGCAGTTGTTCGCGCAATAGCGGGTGCCGATGCAGCGGTTGTAGGCCATCGCGTTGAGGCCATCCTCGGTGTGGATCGTGGCGTTGACCGGGCAGACCGTTTCGCAAGGAGCGGACTCGCAGTGGACGCAGGCTACCGGCTGTGGGACGAGCACCGGATTATCTCTCACCCATTCCGGGGTTTCCCTTTCCTCGCCCTTTTCATCAATGTATTTCTGTTGGGTGGCGAAATAGCGGTCCATGCGAATCCAGTGCATTTCACGGCCCATGGCGACTTGGTCCTTGCCAACGATCGGAATGTTATTTTCCGACTGACAGGCGACGAGACAGGCGTTGCAACCCATGCAGGATGATAGATCGATGGACATTCCCCACTGGTGGAGCTTGTCGCTGAGCTGGACCTGAGCCTTGCCATCGGGGCCGGGATGGAAAGTGGAGGAGCCGACGGGTATATAAAGCGAAACATTCGGCGGCGCGTGGGCGTCGTTGCCCTGCTTCGGCACGTTGGCTAACTGGTCTTTAAACGAACCCTTTTCTTCGTCAGGCAGGGTCGAGACCTCACGGGCGAGCGCGCGACCATACATGGCGCTGTGCTCTTGAGTGATGGCGACGTGATAGCGCTTCTCGGTCCTTTTGACCTTGGCGCCGGTGGCGAAATAAGGAGTCGTCGAGGTGCGGAGCGGATAGGCATCAAAGCCGCGGTTCATGCCGACGAGACCAACATGGGTCGCGTTTTTCGGTCCGCGTTTGAGTTCGTCGCTCTCATCGAAGCCTTGGCCGTAGCCGAGCGGGATGACCAGCGTGTTTTCGGCTTGGCCGAATGAGACGAGCACTGGGATTTCAAGTGAAACGCCGTTGACCTCGATGGTAATCATCGGCGACTTGCGGTTCTGCGCTTCGTCGTCGGGTGAACGGGCGCCATTCCAGGTTTCGATGGCGATGATCTGATCATAGACGCCGAGTTCCTTGGCGGTTTTCGGCGCGATCAGGGCGACATTGTCCCAAGTGAGTTTGGAAATCGGATCTGGAGCTTCCTGGAGCCAGCCATTGTCGATCCAGCGGCCGTCAAAGACCGAGGAATCCGTGGCGAATACCACTTCGAGCGAGTCCTTGGTCGGCAATGTGGCGACCAACGGCGCCGACATGTCACCCCGCGAGGGCGGATTGACCAAGGCGTAAGTGGAACCGGCGAAAAATCCGTCGCGAAGGAGTTTCTTCCACGCGGTATCCCCTGCCCCGCCGAGCGCTTCGAAAGTGGCACGGACCGCGTCGTAAGCAGGAGAAGGAGCCCCTTTTTCGCCCTCGCCATTGAGGAGTTTACCGGTGTCAGGAACGAAGGCGAGAAGCAGTTCAAGCTCCGACACACAATCCTTGTAAAGCGGCAGGATCATCGGCTGCACCACTGTATAGACGCCATTGGCGCTGCGGGCGTCTGACCAGGATTCCAAAGAATGGGCGGCGGGCACGTGCCAAGTGGCCGCATGCGCCGTGGCATCCGTCCGGGTGCCGAGGTGAATGGTGGTCTTCAGCTTGGCCAGCGACTCGGCGAACTTGAGGTCTGCAGGCGCGTCGTAAACCGGATTCGATGGTGTTAGAAGAACGAGTGTTTCGATGTTGCCCGAATCGATATCTGCTTTGAGCGAGACCAAGGTGCCAAGGCCCTGGGTTTCGGATTGAAGCGCTTTGAGCGGCTTTCCTTCACCGATATTGCCAAGAGCGACGTTGATGGCGTGGGCAATCAGGTGAA
>JBBQDJ010000010.1:0-18093 GCA_038319595.1 Verrucomicrobiales bacterium | reverse complement strand
CGGAATCATGGGCCCCGAGCTGATGATGAAAATGCAGACGCAGTCTGAGAAATTCGGAGCACGCATCGCTTGGGCCAGCGTCGAGTCCGTCGAGCATCGCGAGGATGGAACCTTTTTTCTAAAAGCGGGATCGGAGTCGTTCGAAGCGAAGACGGTGATCATCGCGACGGGAGCCGCTCCCCGTCATCTGGGAATCGAAAACGAGAAGTCGCTCATCGGCCACGGCCTCACTTCTTGCGCGACCTGCGACGGAGCTTTTTACCGCGACGTCCCGGTCTGCGTGATCGGCGGTGGTGACAGTGCGTGCGAAGAGGCGAGTTTCCTCACCCGTTTCGCCAGCAAGGTTTACCTCATCCATCGCCGCGACGAACTGCGAGCTTCGAAAATCATGGCGGACCGCGCCCTCGCCAATCCGAAGATCGAGCCCATTTGGAATTCCACGGTCTGTGAATACCTCACTGACGAAAAAGGCGAAATGCGCGCCGTCATGCTGGAAAACCTCGTCACCGGTGAGAAAAGCGAACTCGCCGTGGCCTGTGTCTTCGTCGCCATCGGGCACGTTCCGAACAGCGCCTTCCTCGGCGAGCTCGTCGACAAGGATGAGAACGGATACATCCTCCAGAACCCCGGCCGCACAGCGACGAAGACTCCAGGCTTGTTCGCAGCGGGTGATGTGGCGGATCACTATTATCGTCAGGCGATCACTGCGGCAGGGCAGGGCTGTGCAGCAGCCTTGGAGGCCGAACGTTACCTCACTGATCTCGAATAAAACAACCGCTTTAAATCATCGTTCCATTATGTCCCGTCCGTCATTACTCAGAGTTGTTGCTTCCTGTATGGTAGCATTTTCATCAGTTTCCGGTCCGGCGACGGCGCAGCAGGCTCCTCCAAACGCTTGTTTCGAACTTCGAATTTA
Organism: Verrucomicrobiales bacterium; assembly: GCA_038319595.1. GTDB lineage: Bacteria > Verrucomicrobiota > Verrucomicrobiia > Verrucomicrobiales > Akkermansiaceae > Luteolibacter. The sequence goes on along the minus strand of JBBQDJ010000010.1, from coordinate 17,177 downwards.
TTATGCGAATGAAGGGAAACTGGATGCTTTAAACGAGCGTTTCCGCGGCCATACCACCCAATTGTTCACCAAACATGGGATGACGAATGTGGCCTATTGGATGCCGATCGAGAATTCCGCCCGGAAGCTCATTTACCTCCTCTCCTACCCGGATCTCGCCGCCCGGGAGCGTTCCTGGAAAGCATTCCAATCCGATCCGGAATGGACTTCCGTCAGGAATGCCTCGGAAAAGGACGGGAAACTCGTCAACCGGGTGGAGAGCCGGTTTCTCGGCCTGACCGACTTTTCTCCCGTCATGAAACTACCGGAAGCGGGCGAGCCCCATACTTTCGAGATGCGCACTTACACCGCGACCGCCGGAAACCTGCCGAAACTGCTCGACCGGTTCAGGAGCCACACTGTGAAGTTGTTCTCGGATCACGGGATGGGACACTTCGGCTATTTCACCCCCTTGGCGGGCCAACCGGGTGCGGATGACACTCTGATTTACTTCCTTTTCCACGCCTCGCCGGCGGCCCAGGTGGCATCATTTTCGGCATTCCGAAGCGATCCTCGGTGGATGAAGGTTTTGGTGGACTCCGAAGCTGCGGCCGGCGGCTCTCTCACCACGGAGGGTGGGGTCAAATCAGAAATGCTCAGCGCAACCGATTATTCGCCAGTGAAATAGTTTTTTAAGCGATTGAAGGTAAGTGGTTTGAAGTTTCCTGGGAGCTTGCGACCTAACGGGGTTTAGGGATCCTAGATTACAAGGAATTTCTAGTGGGGTGAATCCAGATGGGTTCCAGACGCGACTATTCCATTGCGCAAGTATTAATCTAATTTTTCCTGACATTTAGGAAATTTTAAATATTAATCCTACCAATCTTAACTACCTTTAACCCTGAAAGTGCTCAAAAATCCTTCGCTCATCTTCCTCTTCGTAGGCGTGATTTTTTGCGGCTTGGCAGTGTATGGCTACCTTATGAAAACCCGCAAAGACGATCCCGTCGAATTGGCAAAGGCCTCGAGTGATGGAGCAGGGACCCAAGCCACAGACCTGTCCGATTTGAGCACCATTTCCATCAAGGAGATCCCGAACCGCCCGCAGGGTGAGCGGGCCAAGGTCAATGGCATTGAAATGTATTATGAGACGTTCGGGGAAGGTGAGCCCTTGTTGATGATCCACGGTGGCGGCGCGACCATTGAAAGCTGGTTCTGCCAGATTCCCGAGTTTTCCAAACGATTCAAGGTCATCGCGACCGACAGCCGCGGCCATGGACGCACCAATGATGCGGACGGCCCGATCAATTTCGATTTAATGTCGGCCGATTTCGTGGCTCTTCTCGATCAGCTGGGATTGAAGAACGTGATGATTCTTGGTTGGAGCGATGGTGGAGTCATCGGCCTCGAAATGGCCATGCGGCGTCCTGATCTGGTGAAAAAGGTGATCACTCTCGGAGCGCATGCCCGGCCCTCGGGGATGGCCGATGAGTTCAAGGCGGAGGTGGAAGGCTCCACTCCGGAAAATTTTCCCGCAATGCTCGTGGAGGGCTACAAGGCGCTTTCCCCGGATGGTCCCGACCATTGGCCGGTCGTTTTCGGTAAATTGAAAACGATGTGGTTGACGCTCCCGGATTTCAAAGACGAGCAACTGCGGGGCATCCAGTGCCCGGTCCTGCTGCTGGCGGGGGAACACGACATCGTGCGCGAGGAGGAAAGCAAACGGATGGCATCATTGATCCCCAAGGCCCGGCTAAAGATCTTGAAAGGGGCCTCCCACTACTCGCCGGTGCAGATTCCGGATGTCGTTAACCAAGAGATCGCCGACTTCCTCGGGGAACCCTGATCCGGCATCACCCGCGGCAGATTCCGACCCTCGTTTCCCGGACCATTCCCATTTATGGCTATCAGAAAAGTGACTGGAGAAGAAGCCAAGTCCTGGTCGCGCGAGGACAAATGGCGGGTTCTCTCTCCGTTCCTGCGAGCCCATGGCGGTGAGGCACTTTCCTACGCTACGATCCAGGAAGGGATGGAATATTTTATCGATGATGAGATCGGCTACATTGCCTTCACGACGGTCACCCATCCGGTTTTCGCGCGGCAGCCCAAGCGCATCGTCTTGTCGGATCCGGTTTGCTCGCGGGAAAATCTTTGGGAATTGATCGGTAAATTCCTGCAGGACAATCCCAGCGCGGTATTCGTGGTGATCTCCGAACACTGCGCCGAGGTGTTGCGAGATATGGGCTTCAAGGTAAACTGCATCGGACCCGAACCGGAGCTGCCGATCCAAAGCTATAACACCAACGGCAATTGGCGGGATCTGGACATGATCAAGCGTGCCCGAAATGAAGCCAAACGGGAGGGCATCGTCATCCGCGAGGAGCAGCTTGAGAATGTGGCTGCGGAAAAACTGGAGGCGGTTTCATCCCGATGGATGGGCACCAAGATCCTCAACGACCGGGAAATCTGGATCTATGCCCGGCGGCCGATCTGGGAGTCCGAACCGGACGTTAGAAAATTCATCGCCTACGACAAGTTGGGGGAAATCATCGGTTTCGTGTTTTATGACCCAGTTTATCGCGACGGTGGGGTGGTGGGTTACTCCGCCAATACGTCGAGATGCGATGAGTCACGCTACGGCAGGCTCGCCACGGCCATCCACATGGAGGCGGTCGATGTCTTCCGTGGCGAGGGCATGGAATCGCTCAACCTCTGCTTGGCTCCTTTTGTCAGATTGCATCTTGGGAAATACAATGACGACCGGATCACCAAATTATTTTTCGAGTTGAGCGAAAAATATGGTAACAAGATCTATAATTTCAAAGGACTCGCGTTCCATAAATCCAAATATCGAGTGAGGGAGAAGCCGCTCTATTTCGCTTCGAAAAGCTGGTTCACCTCCAACGATATCTATCTCGCCTATCTGACTTCGGATATTACCCAGAGTTACTTCTCCACCATGTTCATGTTAATCCGGGGGATTGCCAGCGGGCTGTTCGCCACTCCCCCAGGAAAATCAAACCCTCCCAATCCAAGCAAAGATGAAAGCAACTAATCGTTTCGGTAAAATCGTGGGACATTCACTCTTGTTCCTGCCTATCCTGGCGGTGCAGGTGTTCGCCGGTGCTCCGGTCACGCCAGAGAAGGATAATTCAGCAATGATGTCCTGGCTGACAGGGGATTACCTGCTTGGCGATTGGAATGGCATGCGGACGGACCTGGCCGGGCGCGGTATCGATTTCGAGTTCTTCTATTTCGGCTCCCTGCCCAGCAATGTGGACGGTGGCTACAAAACGGGAACGGTCTATCAGGGTGCTTTGCTGACGACCCTGGGCCTGCGGTCGAAGGAGTTGTTTGGCTATGAGGGCGGGAACTTCTTCCTGAGCACCACGTGGCTGAACGGAACCGAGAATTTTTCCGACCAGTACATTGGCGATCTGAATAAGGTCAATCTCACCGACTTCAACAATGATTTCCGACTTTGGGAACTCTGGTATTCACAGGATTTGCTCGATGGAAAATTGAAGTTCAAGGCCGGAGTCATGACCGTGGACCGAGATTTCATCGTCCCTGAGTATTACAACTCGATCGGATCCATCAATTTCCTGAACCAGACGTTTTTCTACCCGACGCTGGCGTTCAACCTCTACGAGATTCCGGGTTTTCCGGTCGGCAATCATTCGTTGCCATCGACCCCTTTTGGCGCCCTCGGCTTTCTGGCGCGCTATGAACCGGTGAAGGACGCCTATATTCAGGCGGCGATCTATGATGGAAATCCGGACGCAGACCACCATGGCACCGATTTGACATTATCGGGAGACGAAGGCGCCCTGATCTATTTCGAGACCGGTTACGGCTGGAACAAATCTTCCGACTCGGCGGGGCTACCCGGCAGCTTAAAAGTGGGAGGTTTCTATCATACGGATGAATACTATGACGTGAACCAGGGGACTTCCTACGCGGTTGCCAACGCATTCGGCGTGAGTGGGGTCCTGCCCTCGGAGCATCAGGGGAATTTCGGCGGCTATCTTCTCGCCGAGCAATACCTGTGGTTGGAAACCGGAAAATCCGATCCTGCCATGCAGGGGGCTTTGGCCTTTTTCCGGCTGTCAGCCGCGCCGGAAGACCGCAATCTTACCAGTTTCGGGATCGATGGTGGCCTTGTTTTCAAGGGACTGATTCCGGGCCGGGATTGGGATACCATCGGCCTCGGCGTCTCTTACCTTGAGATCAGTAACGACATCAGCGGGGCGGTTCGTGACGTCAACGCGACCTACTCGACCGACTTCAAAATTCCCGACTATGAAGGGGTGATCGAGCTCTCCTACAAGGCTCAGATGACCGCTTGGTGGACTCTTCAGCCCAGCATCCAGTGGGTCCTGCATCCTGGCGGCTATACCAATCTGACCAATCAGCCTTCGGATGCCTTGGCGTTCATTCTCCAAACGACGCTGCGTTTTTGAGCGGTCGGATCCAACTGCGCTTCAAATGGGAGGATTCAAGGTGGCTGACCTCCTCTCCTGTGATTTCAGTGAGGATTGCCCTCCGCTTGACTCAGATCACCGCGTTTTGGAAATGGGAGTGCTCCTTCCGCTGGAAATCTGTGGGCTTCACGCCGTGGAACAACTGGAAGTCGCGAGAAAACATTTTTGCCGTGGTGAAGCCAAGGTCGATCGCCACCTCCTTGATCGGTGAGCCTTCCCGCAAAAGGGAACGGGCAGCGACCATCCGCTCTTGGCGGAGCCAATCCTTCGGAGAAATCCCAATCCCTTCCTCGAAAACCCGGCGCAGGTGCCGTTCCGACACCCCGATCCGATCACTGAGGCTCGCCATCTTGTAATCGCCATCTCTGGCAATTTTGGAGAGGGACAAGGGTAGAGGCTCCCGGGCCATTAAGACCAGGAACCTGCCATCTCTCTGAATAATTTCGACATCGCGACGCTTCATGGGACTTGGGACACGCAGATAGAACTTCAAACATGACCGATTGTCAAACTATTTAAAATATCAAGGTGATGCAACTGCTGTTTTTAAAAAAGAACCAACTGGCCGAAGCGTTAAACGACCGATTGATTGGGTTGTTTGAAAACGATGGGCTCACGAGATCCAGTGTCCCGATCGGAAACGGATCGGAACTTTTCTCAAAGAATCTGAATGACATTCACCGCAAGAGGAGCGGCGACGACCGACAAGTAATTCTTAAGTCTCTTGTCCTGAATCGGATGGATTCTCAGATCAGCGATCGAATCGATGGAGGGCTCGGAGGTCGCTGTCCCGAGCGGATTGGAAAGGTCGATGCAAATGCACTCCGGCGGGTGCAGCAGTCCGGTTCCGAGGGCTTTCAGGATCGCTTCTTTGGCGGTCCAGATTTCAAGCAGTCGTCTGGCTCTTTCCAAACGATTTTCAGGAAGCTGAGCGAGCTCCACGGGATGGCAAAACATCGATTCGCATTCTGGAAGATCGGTTCCTCGATCCAGTGACTCGATATCAACCCCGATGGGACCGTCGCGACAGAGGCCGAGAATTCCAAGCGCTGCACAATGGGAAAGATTGAAATGGAGACCGTCGTGGGGCGGAGAAAGCAAGGGTTTTCCCTGATCCGAGAGGGTCAGCGGCACCCTCAGCGGTTCCAGCCCGAGCGAATCGCCGAGGATCCTGCGCATTTGAGCGCGAAAAGAACTCCAACGCCGGGCATCCGATTCCGCTCGAAAGCGATTCGCACGCTGCTGTTCTTCCGAATTGAGCATCGCAGTCGCCGCCGCAGCCGAAATGGCATCCGGATTCAGCAAATGAATAACCACGGTCCCGGATTTCATAAAGCAGTATCCTCGCCGTCGCACGTGCCGAGGCACTCGAAGTTTTCATCCGCATGCAGTGAATTCATTTCACGTTACCCAGGTCGGAGGCTGCTAGACGCGTCAAGCGACACGGAAAGAATTTCCGCAAGTCTCCCGACGTTCTCGGGGGCAAAGAGGGTTAGATGTTCCCCGGCCACGGAGACGATATCCAGCCCGTCTAGGGCCACCCGGGCCCAGCCGTAGTCGACGGGATGTTCGACCTTGTCGTTGAGCGCGGAAGTTTTGAACAATGTGATGCGTCCTTCGTAAGGGCGAGGAAGATAAGCCTGCATTGCCCGCCAATTCTCCTCCCGGACCTGCACCCGGCGCAGATCGCTGAAGGGTGCAGCGGGGCCGTTAGACTTTGCGGCTTTCAGCTCTTCCTTGATTCGGCGGTTGGTATGGAGTCCTTCGGAAAATCTTTGGCGAACCCGCTTGATTCTGCTCCAGAATGGAACTTCGGAGTTCTGCCGCCAGAAAACACGCAGGCGCTCCGACAGGCCGTAATTTCGAAACTCGGCGGCGGGATTGTGCGTGTCGAAGAGGCCGAGAAATTCAACCTCATGGCCCTGATTCATCAACTGGCACGCCATTTCGTGGGCGACCACGCCACCGAACGAATAGCCGGCCAAGCGGAACGGACCGACCGGTTGGCGTTCCAACAGAATGCTGACATAGGCTCTCGCAGTTTCCTCAATGCTGCTAGATTCAATCTGGCCGCTGTGGCCGAGTTCCAGCGATTCGATGGCATAAAATGGCAGGCTTTCCGACATCTTCGCGGCGAGTCCCCGGTAAAACAGAACGCCTCCATCGCCGCCATGAATGCAAAACAGCGGCGTGGCGCCCTTGCCGGTGGCAAGGCTGACGAAATGCCCTTTGATCGGTCCGGAAGGCGCAGCGATCACTTCCGGCTCGGGTGGCACGACGAGGGGAGCCAAGCCGCGGATCGTCGGATAGGTGAGCAAGGCTGCCAATGGAAGTGTAAGGTCGAACTCGCGGTTGATTCTGGAGAATAATCTCAAGGCCATCAGAGAATGTCCACCGAGCGCGAAAAAGTCATCATCGCGGCCAATCTCGCTGACACCTAGCAACTCACTCCAAATGGCAGCCAGACGTTGTTCGGTTTTGCCGACAGGTAGTCCACCCACAGCTCCTTCGCCGGCTGCGGCGTGACGTGACGGATCGGGCAGGCCGGAAACATCGACCTTGCCATTGGCGGAAAGTGGCAGGGCATCGATGATTGCGATGCCGCTGGGCCGCATATAAACGGGTAGAAATTCACTGAGGTGATCTAGCAGCGCGGCTGGGTCCGGCGATGCTCCCTCAGTCGGCACCACCCAAGCGACGATGTGTTTGGCTTCGGCAGAGGTCCCACGAATGGCGACCTTCGCCTGCCGGACTGATGGATGGCTCGCGAGACGGGTTTCGATTTCCCCGGGTTCGATACGGAATCCGCGGATTTTCACCTGCGTATCGCCACGTCCGAGAAACTCGATCGTCCCATCGGGTAACCATCGACAGCGGTCACCGGTACGATAGAGCCTGCCGAACGCGGGATGAACCAGAAATTTCGCAGCGGTAAGCTCGTCATTGCCCAGATAGCCGATGGCGAGACCCTCACCGCCTGTGAACAATTCTCCGGGAATCCCGACCGGCACCGGGCGCATGAGAGCGTCGAGTAGGTAAACGGTGGAGTTTCCAACAGGTCGCCCGATAGGAATGGACGGACGGTCGAGATCGGCACGGGTGATCGTGTGGCAACAGGTGAACGTGGTGTTTTCCGTGGGACCGTAGCCATTGATCAGCCTTGTGTTAGGGAGCGCTTCGAAGGCGCGCCTGACGTGGTCCGGAGAAAGTATGTCACCACCGGCGATCAAATAGCGCAGTCCCTTGAGGTCGGCGAGGTGCTCGTCCACCATCGTTTGGAAAAGTCCGGCGCTTAGCCACAGGCAGGTCACGCCCTGTTCACGGATCGCTCGGGCGATGTTAGGCAGTGACGGCCCGCTTCCGCCAGCGAGGACGAGTCGTCCGCCGTGCAACAGCGGCATCCAGATTTCCAAAGTGGCAGCGTCAAACGAGATCGGCGCGGCTTGGAGGAACGAATCTTCTGGTTTGAAATTCATAAACCCACCGCCCAGCGCCAGTCGGGAAATCCCGCGATGGCTCACCATCACCCCTTTGGGTGCGCCGGTGGAGCCGCTGGTGTAAAACACGTGGGAAGCGGAATCCGCCGTAACGTGGACTTCCGCCAGCGCGGGCATGACCAGTGACTCCGCCAAGGGAGACAGCAGGATCCGGTGCCCGACCGCCGGCAGACGCGGTGCCAGTCCCATGGTCGTTAGAATGATCTCCGCCCCGCAATCCTCCAGCATGAAGCGTAGGCGATCGACCGGATAATCGGGGTCTAGCGGAACGCAGGAAGCACCCGCTAACAAGATAGCGATTTGTGCCGAGATCATTTCCGGCACCGACGGTGCGCACAATGCCACGCGGTCGCCTGCCTTCACGCCGGCTTGGATCAGTCGGCCGCGCAGACCCAGCGCTGAAGCGGCGAGGAGCTGATAGGAAATGTCGCGCTTGTCGTGAGTCAACGCGATCTGGTCAGGCTGGCGGGCCGCCTGTTCGAGAAACAGCTCACCCAGTGAGCGGTCGGACGGGTAGGGGACTTTCGTGCCGGCCCAGTGAGAAAGTTCGGACTCCTCGGCGTGGGTCAGGATCGGCAACTGGGAGAGTGGAACATCGGGTTCACCCGCAGCAGCGTCGAGGAAGATTTCGAAATGGCGCAGCAGTCGTTCCGCCGTTGAGCGGTCAAAAAGATCGCGCGCGAAATCGCATGAAGCGCGCCAGCCGTCAGCCCGCTCGACCATGAAAAAGTGCAGGTCGAAGATGGCCCCGGGCGATCGCGAAGGGATCGCGGTCATGTGGGCACCGCCGAACGAGACGGGCTTCACGAAATCCCGCTGGTGGGTGAAATTGACCTGGAAAAGTGGATTGCGGCCCGGATCCCGGCGTGGTTGCAGCGCCTTGACGAGTTGCTCGAATGGAAGGTCCTGGTGGGCGATTGCTTCCGTCACGTTGTCGCGCACTCGTTCCACCAGTTTCCCAAAGGACGGGTCGCCTGATAGATCCGTGCGCAGAATGACGCTGTTGATGAAGGTGCCGATGATAGGCTCCAGTTCCGCGCGTGTCCGACCCGCTACCGGCGACCCGACGGCGATGTCCTCGAGACCGGTATAACGGCTGGCGACCGACTTGAACGCGGCAAGGAAAACGTGGAACATCGTCGCACCATGTTCCCGTGAAATGCGGGCGACTTTCTCACTGATGGACGGACGAAGGATGAGAGACACGATGTCTCCGTCCCACGATTTCACGGCGGGGCGTAGGCGATCGGTTGGAAGCTCAAGCTCGGTGTAACCCTTGAGTTTTTCTTTCCAATGCTCGAGGTGTGGGGTGATTTCGGGACTATCGAGAAACTCACGCTGCCAGATGGTGAAGTCCGCATATTGAATGGCGAGTGGCTCAAGGTGCGCATCTCTGTTTTCCAATGCCGCATTGTAAAACTCAGCCAGCTCGTCAGTCATGATCCCGATCGACCAGCCATCGGCAACGGAATGGTGGATCGTGATTTGAAGAATGTGATGATCCGGTGCCGCCAAGATCAGGCTAGCGCGGAACAGCGGGTCTTTTGATAGATCGAAATGGGTTTGTGCTTCTATTGATCCGAGACGGCTCAGCTCGGCCTCAAGCTCGGCCCCTGCTAGGTGGGAAATATCGACGAAGAGAACGGGGAAGGTGGTTTCGGGGGCGACGACCTGAAGCAGTTTTCCATCTTCTTCCACGAAGCGGGTGCGCAAACCCTCGTGACGTGCAGCCAAGGCATCGAATGCCGCCTTAAACAAACCGCGGTCCAGAACCCCCTTCAGCTCGAAACGCACCGGCACGTTGAACGCGGGGTGGCTGGGGAAGAGTTTCTCCAGATAGAAAAACGCTTCCTGCGCCGGTGACGCGGGAAACGCGAGGATGTTCACGTCACCTTCACCCGCCGCCGGAGGGACAGGGGAATCGGACGGGGCGTTAGATTCGCTCATCGGATTAGAGTTTGCGGCGGTAGGCATCGCGGTTGACAGGTTGGATCGAAACTTCCACCGGCTTTTCCGGAGCGGCGGCGGAGGCTGCGGCGATCGCGGCAACGGTGCGGAGTCGGAACACCTGGGCCGGTGTCACGGTGAGTCCCGCACGGGTGGCACGGGTGGTAATCTGGAAAATCAGAATGGAGTCGCCGCCAAGCTCGAAGATGTCGTCCTCGATGCCGATGTCCTCCTTGCCGAGCACCTGTTTCCAGATGTCTAGCAGCTTCATTTCGCTCTCGTTTCCGGCCTTGATGATGAGTCGCGGTACGGACGGCATCTCGACGGTGGAAGGCGCCGGCATCGCCTTGCGATCCACCTTGCCGTTAGGCGTCAGCGGGAAATTCTCAAGCACGACGAAGGCCGATGGAATCATGTAGTCCGGTAGATGCGCAGCGAGGTGGCGGCGCAACGCGGGGGCGATGTCACCGGTGGACGGCGACGCGGCATGCGGGATGTTAGCGAAGCTCGTTTGCGGATGGACCGTGGTTTTCGATTTCCAGTCAGGCAGTGCGTCATGGTTTGCAAAAAGAAAGACGGCGTCCAGCAGACCGGACGTGCCATTGCCCTGCCAGCGGACGTGGGCCTTCAGACCCGCCTGTTCGGCCAGTTGAAACAAAGCCTCTGCGGAAACGGAATGGGTCGGAGCGGCGGGCATATCGGGCAAAGGTGCGTCGGCAGGCGTGGCCTGAAGGCTACGGTGGAATGCGATGGCTGGTGCAAGCCGTGCATCCGGAATGCTTGTTAGGTGAATCGTGCTATTGGCACCGTGAAGGATCGCCTCGAGCTGCTCGAAGTTGAGATTGCCCCATTCCACGGGCTCGGGCACTGCGAAGGTTCCAGGTGAGGGCTGCTTGTGGAGGATCACATCATAGTGATAGCGAGTAGTCTCGTTAGAGATTTTTCCGCGCCGGAGTAGCGTCTCGATGTGGGTGAGCGCCGGGATCTGGTCGGGAACGAAATTGAACCAAGCAGGATCGATGGAAAGCTCGGTTTCACGCGCCACGCGGCTGGCCACGCTGTCGCGAAGTTGGCCTGCGGTGGTTCCAGCAGGGGCTCGTTCGAGGAGGGCCTCGGCATGGTGGATGGGCAGCAGTGCATTGCCTTGGAGGTCGCCAAGGAAGATGCGACCACCGGGCTTGAGGATCCGCGTGGCTCCTTCCAATACCCGGCTCAGATAGCCGGCGCAGGGGAAGTATTGCGCTACGGAATTGATGATGACCGTGTCGAAATGGGCGTCCGGAATCTCGCTGAAATCATCGGCAGGGCGGTGGAAAAGTTTCACCTGCGGTAGCGGGTGGTTTTTCTCAAGTGCCTCGATGGCGACCTTTGAAATGTCCGCCGCCCAGTAACACTCGGAGGTGGCGGCAAGGCGGGCGAGGATCTGTCCAGTGCCGCAACCGATTTCAAAAATCCGCCGTGCATCGTATTTCTGGATCCGGTCGATGGTGGTGTCGATCCACTCGGACACTTGGTCCTCGATATTGTCCGCCCCCGCCCAGCCGGCGATGACGGAGTCGAGCCGGTCGAGCTTCTCGCTACCGGTCTGGTCGATGGCGGACTGATAGAGAAGATCCCATTGGTCCTGCCAGATGCCGGTGCCGTCGCTTGTGGAGTTGGAAGAGTTGCGCAAGTAGGCGACCAGTCGGCCATCGCAGACGCTGGCAACCGCCTGTTCGACAGCAGGGTGCTTCTCTAGCAAGGTCTCGATTTCTCCCAGCTCGATGCGGAAACCACGGACCTTGACCTGGTGGTCCATGCGACCCAGGCATTCGAGAGAACCCTCGGGGGTCCAACGGGCAAGGTCACCGGTGCGGTAGAGCTTGGAGCCCGGGCGGAATGGAGAATCAATGAAACGGTCCGCAGTGAGTTCCGCGAGTTCGTGGTAGCCGCTCGCGAGGCCGTCACCGCCGATCAGCAATTCGCCCGCGATGCCGACGGGCTGGGGTTGCAGGGCGGAATTCACCACGTAGACCTGCGTGTTATCGATGGGATGTCCGATGAGGACCGGCTCGTCACTGGCTGATAGACGGTGCGTCGTTGACCAGATCGTCGTTTCTGTCGGCCCGTAAACGTTCCAGATCTCCTTGCACAGCGGAGCAAGGCGGTTGACTAAATCGCGCGGAACGGCCTCACCGCCGACGAGGATCTTTAGATCGGATTTGCCGGCCCATCCACCTTCCAGCAGAAGTCTCCAGGTGGCTGGCGTGGCCTGCAGCACGGTGATGCCATGGCGGGCGATGGCGGAGGCGAGGAGTTGTCCGTCGAGCGTGATCTCACGGGAGGCGATCACGGTTTCCGCTCCGGTGGTGAGCGGTAGGAAGATTTCCAGCGCGGAGATGTCGAACGACAGCGTGGTGACTGACAGCAGCACGTCCTCGGTGGTTAGTCCGGGTTCGCGGCGCATGGAGCCGAGAAAATTCACCACGGCGCGATGCGGAATTCTAACACCCTTGGGGCGCCCGGTGGAGCCCGAGGTGAAGATCACGTATGCGGCATCCTCTGGATTTGATCCGACGGTGGTGAATGTCTTGAGGGAGTTCGAAACCTCATCGACCAGCAGCACTGTGGCCTTCGATGGCGGCAACTCGCGGTGGATCGAGGTTTGCGAGAGGATGACGGTCAAGTGGGCATCCTCGACCATGAAGCCAAGCCGCTCCGCTGGAAACGCCGGATCCATCGGGACATAGGCCGCACCGCATTTCAGGATGGCGAGCAAACCGGCGACCGTGGCGCACGAACGTTCCAGGTGGATGCCGACGAGATCGCCGTGCTTAACACCCACCGCCTGGAGTCGTGCGGCCAAGGCAGTGGAACGTGAGTCGAGTTCGGCGTAGGTGAGAACCTCATTGCCGGAGCGGACGGCGATCTTGTTAGGAAAGCCGGCGGCAGTAGTGGAAAATAGGCTATTGAGGGTGGCATCACGCGGATAGTCGCGGGCCGTGGAGTTCCATGTCTCAAGAACTAGGTTTCTATCGTCCGCCCCTAACATGGGAAGTGCGTCAAGCGTGACATCGCCATCGGCGATGGTGCTTTCCATCAGTTGCTCGAAGGAGTTGAGCCAACGGAGGATGGTCGCCTTGTCGTGGAGATCGGTGTTGTATTCACATTCGACGATCAGGCACTCATCTGTTTGAACCAGGTTGAAGAATAGGTCGAAATTGACGAACTGCTTCGGATTGGTTTCCGCATCCATCTTCAGTCCGTCCAGATGGATCTGGTCGATGCCGGACTTGTCGATGTTGAACATGACGGAAACGAGGGGCAGTCTGCCGGTATCGCGTGGCAGGGTGAGCTTCTGGAGCAGTGAGCCGAATGTATAGTTCTGATAGTCGTAGGCTTCGAGCACCTGCTCCTTGACGCCTGCGGCGAATTCACGAAAGGCGCGGTCACCATCGGCTTGCAGGCGCAGTGGTAGAAAATTGAGGCAATGGCCGATCAGTTCGTCACGCCCGACGCGGGTTTGTCCAGCGGCGGGGACGCCGATGACCAGGTCGTCTTGGCCGGTTAGGCGATGGAGTAGCGTGGCGAAAGTGGAAAGCAGGGTGGCGAACAAGGTGCCACCGAGTTTCGGCGAAGCCTTCTTCAATCGTTCGTAGCGAACCGGATCGATCGTGATCGCCTCCATCGCGCCGGCATAAGTCTTGAGTTGCGGGCGCGGACGGTCGGTGGGTAGCTCGAGGACTGGAGCACCATTGGAGAATTTTCCGACCCAGAAATTTTCGCATGCGGTGGTTTCATCTGAATTCTTGTTCGTTTGTTCCATCCGGGCGTATTCGGCGTAGGACATCGCGGGTGGAAGCGCCGGCAGCCGACCGGCCTTACGGGCATTGTAGGCCGCTGCAAATTCCGCGAGGATCATGCCGAACGACCAGCCGTCGCAGACGATGTGATGGGCAGTGAAGACCAGCTCGTGCCGCTCTGCTGATAGACGAACGAGGTGCAGCCGGAGCAGAGGACCGGTGACTAGGTTGAACGGAACCGAACTCTCCGAGGATTTGATCAAAGAAAGCGGCAGCAATGCAGATGGCGAGTTGAGCGCGATGCTGGAGAAATCGTATTCCATCATTTCGACACTGCGGGCCGGGGGATGAAAATATTGGGTGGCTCCGTCCTCGGAGAAGGTGCTGCGCAGTGCGGGATGGCGGACGATGATGTCGTTCAGGGCCGCCCGGAGAGCCGGCGTGTCCAGCGTGCCGGTCAAGTGGATGATGTTCGATTCATTGAACGAGCAGTTCGCGTCATCGCCCATTTGGACCGCGTGGAAGATCTCGCGCTGGGCCTCGGTGGTCGGTGCGCTGTCGAAGCGCGGAAAGCTGATAGGTGCTTCTTGATCTGACGAAGAGGCGGGCAGGAAACCGGCGGCCTGCATTTCTCTAACCGATGCAGTAAACGCCCTGACGACCTTGTCGAGGTCATCATCCGTGTGAGCCGTCGTGAAATACAGCGGGCGGCCTTCCCAGACGTGCACGCCTTTCTCCCGCAGGAAGAACCAGAGCAGGCTGGCATATTTTAGATCCGGGGCGTGTTCGATCACGGCATAGGCGCTGAAGTGCGGCAGGCGGATCGGCACTCCGATGGCTGCAAAGTGTTCGTTGAGTGTGCGGCAAAGTCGTCCGACGCGCTCTTCCATATCGATTTGCAGGCGAGGACCTTCACCCATCAAATGCTCCACCACACGCCATGCCGCGGCGAGGGCGAGCGGGTGTCTAACGAAAGTTCCGGCGAAGAAGGTGACTCCGACTTCCGGGAAGCTGTCATCGCCATAGCTCCATGCGCCGCCGTCGAGTGCATCCATGTATTCCTTCTTGCCTGCTAGGACGCCGATGGGCATGCCACCGCCGATGACCTTGCCATAGGTGGCCATGTCCGCCTCGATGCCGAAGTAGGCCTGCGCACCGCCGGGAGCACAGCGGAAGCCGGTGACGACTTCGTCGAAAATGAGTGCAGTGCCGGCGTCTTTGGTGATCGCGCGGACCTCATGCATAAACGCGCGGGGCTGGAGGCCCGGAGCACGGCTCTGCACCGGCTCGATCATCACGGCGGCAAGTTCGTGGGCGTGGGCCTTGAGAATTTCAAGTGAAGCAGGGTCGGCGTAGTCGAGAACGAGCATGTTCTCGACCAATGATTGTGGAATTCCGGGCGCGATCGGTTGGGCCTTATAAACGCCATCGACCCAGGCACCGCGGACGAGGACTTCCTCGAACATGCCATGGTAGTCGCCGGTGAAATAGGCGATGCGGTTGCGGCCGGTGATGGTGCGGGCAAGACGCATGGCGGCCATCACGGCTTCGGAACCGGTGTTACAGAACGTAGCGCGCTCCATGCCAGTTAGATCGCAGATTGCCTTGGCCAGTTTTCCGGCAATGGGCGACTGCGGTCCAATTTCCATGCCGGTATGAAGCTGCTTCTGAAGCGCCTCGATCAGCCAGTCCGGCGAGTGGCCGAAGAAGTAGGTGCCGAATCCCATCGTGATATCGACGTATTCGTTGTCGTCGATGTCCCAGAGAGTCGCGTTCTTGGTCCGCTGCGAAACAATCGGATAGACCATTTCTTTCCACAGCGATTTGAAACCGGAAACCGCGCGCGGGTCGGCATAGTGCGGGCGGTGTTCGGCGGTATAGGCCTTCGAGGAAGGGGTCTTGGCGATGTAGCGGGCGATGAGTTGGTCTAACGCTTTCTGCTGGATCTCCGTGAGTTCACCTTTCTCGCCTTTGTCGATGGGCTTGTAGGGACCGAAGCGCGTGTTGGTGTTCGCATTTCGGGCAAGGTTGGCCGGCCAGGTGACTGGTGCCAGGCCATTGGAGGAGTTAGCGACCGGAGCGGAAGATGCCACTTCTGGAATGGCGACCTGCGCCGTGGCGGGCATTTCCAGATCGAGATGTCTCGCGAGTGCCTCAACGGACGACAGGTCGCCGAGCATCTGGCGGAAAGTGATCTTGATGCCGAAGCGCGATTGAATCGCTTGGCTGGCCTGCGTGAGGAAGAGGGAGTCGAAACCGAGCTCGGTAAAGCTGGCGCTGTCATCCGTCACAACGATCCCTGATAGATCCAGCACGAGTGCGCGTAGCTTCGAAAGGGTACCGGGAAGACGGTCGGCGACCATCGGGGCGATGACTTGTAGCGTCGGTCGATGACCGTCGCTCGTTACGATGGAGGCCGGTTCTGGAGATGAAGTGCGACGGTCATCGACCACCGCTACAGGTTCGGCAGAGTTGTCGATCCAGTAGCTTTGCCGTTCAAATGGATAGGTAGGCAGTCGAAGTCTGGCGCGATCCTGGTTTTTGAAAACGGCACTCCAATCCAACGGCACGCCGTTTTTCCAAAGCTCGCCGAGTGCGGTGAGGAGATCGGTTAGGTCGGCGGAGGATGAAGGGAGTGTGGAGACCACCGGGATCGTTCCGCGATCTGTGTGTTGGAGCGCGAAGGGAGCCAGTGCCCGGCCGGGACCGACTTCGAGCATGATGAAATCCTTTTGCGCGAACGCGGTGGTGAGCGCTCCGTGGAAATTGACCGGCTGGCGGAGTTGGCGAGCCCAGTAGGCGGGATCAGCGAGCGTTTCGGCATCGATGGCGGTGCCGGTGCAAGTGGAGATCCAGGCGATCTTCGGTGGATTTGCCGGAGTCATCGAGGCATCATCGGTAAAGCGCCGGACGATGGGCTCCATCATGGCCGAGTGAAATGCATGGGAGGTTTTCAGCACGCGGCAACCGATTTCCTGCGCCTCCAGAGATTTCTGATAGGCGTAAATGGCGTCATGCGGACCGGATACCGTGCAAAGCTGCGGGCTGTTGATCGCCGCGAGATCGATGCCTTGTGGAAGCGTCAGTTGATCGGCACCGGCACGGACGGCGAGCATGCCACCTTCCGGAAGATCCTGCATCAGGCGGGAGCGGTTAGAGAGCAGATGCAGTGCGTTTTCCAGCTTGAAGGTTCCAGCGATCACCGCTGCGACATATTCACCGATGCTGTGGCCGATGAGCAGTGCCGGTTGGACGCCCCAGGACATCCAGAGTTTGGCGAGCGCATACTCGATGGTGAAGATGCACGGCTGGGTGAAGACGGTGCGGTTGATGTCGCGTTCGGCATCGGCACGCTGGTCGTCGGACGGAAAGAGAGTGGCACGGATGTCGTGATGCAGCAGCGGCCGGAGCAGCGTGGCGCATTCGTCTACCGTATCACGGAAGACCGGCTCGGAGTCGTAGATTTCACGCCCCATGTTGACGTATTG
>JBBQDJ010000009.1:0-18182 GCA_038319595.1 Verrucomicrobiales bacterium | reverse complement strand
GCAACGAAAACGTGAGTCGATATCCATCTCGTAGGCGAAGTCGAGATCGCCGCCTTCGAGGTATTTTTCGAAGGCATTTTTATCGCAGATCTCCCCGAGGAGTTCCTTGAAGCTTTCCCCCTGCAAGACTTCCCGGTCGGGAATCAAGGTCACCGCGCCGTGGACGCGGATTTTGGGAGGCTGGCCTTCGGATAGGTGGAGGTCTGAGCCTTTGGTGGCGATGAGGTAGCGGAAAAGTTCGTCGATTTTGGCGGCCATTTTGAAAAAGCGGAAAAATTAGGAATGCGGCTGGGTGGCGCGGTCGGAGATTCGATCAGGATTCGAGGAAGGCCTTCATTTGGTTTTTGTCATCGGAGCGGAAGAGGGTGTCTTCGCGCGAGATGATGCCCTTGACGTAGAGTTGCCGTAACGATTCATCCATCGTGATCATGCCGACGTTTTTACCGGTCTGCATGACGCCGGGGAGCATGAAGGTTTTTCCCTCGCGGATACAGTTAGATACGGCAGGGGTGTTCACTAACAGTTCGAGTGCAAGGACGCGGCCGGTGCCATTCGCCCGGGGGACGAGCTGTTGGGAAAGGATCCCGCGCAAGGACTCGGAGACCATGATGCGGATTTGTTCGCGCTGGTCGGTGGGGAAGACGTCGAGCACCCGGTCGAGTGTCCGTGGCGCGTTGCCGGTGTGGAGGGTGCCGAGAACCAAGTGGCCTGTCTCGGCGGCGGTTAGAGCGAGCTGGATGGTTTCGAGGTCGCGCATTTCACCGACCATGATGACGTCCGGATCCTCCCGCAGGGCACCGCGGAGGGCACGGGCGAAGGATTCGGTGTGCTTGTGGACCTCGCGCTGGTTGACGTGGCAGCCCTTGGATTCGAAAACGTATTCGATGGGGTCTTCGAGCGTCAGGATGTGGTCCTCGCGGTCGCGGTTGATGAAATCCACAAGGGCGGCGAGCGTGGTGGATTTTCCCGAACCGACCGAGCCGGTGATGAGGACGAGGCCGTTCTGATAGCGGGTGAGTGGCAAGATGTGTTCGAGGGGCAGGCCGATCTCCTCGAGTGATTTGATCTTGTCGTTGATGATCCGGAAGACGAGGTCGAGTCCGAGGCGTTGCTTCACGACCGAGGCGCGGTAACGTCCGTTAGGTGCGGAATAAGCAAAGTCGATGTCGCCCTGTTTATCGAGGCGGTCCCATTCCGCTTTTCCAAGGAATGACTTAGCGAGTCGCTGGGTGTCCTCCGAGGTCAAGGGTGGATGGTCCGCCCAGATCGGGGTCAGTTGGCCGAAGCGCCTCCATGCGGGAGGGTAGGATGTGGGAAGGTGAACGTCGGAGCAGTCGTAATCGCGTCCGAGTTGGAGATATTGGTCAACGTGATCTAGAACCTGATGCTCAGCCATGGGATCGGTTATTTAAATGAAGTGGGTGATGGGGTGGCCTCATCGAGCGGATGGATCGAGACCGGGTAGGTGGATGCGGCGGTCAGGTAGTTTTTTACCTGCCCGGTGAGCCAGAGTTTTGCCATGGGGCGCACAAGGGTCAAGATGAGACCAAGAATCTTAAAGGGGATTCCGCGGGCCTGTCGGGCGGAAGGGGCAGGTTTTCTACGGAACAGCAAGCTGGCGGCGAGCCCGGACGCGGCGGAGCCGAACAGCCAGCCGGTGGGATGGCTTTTCAGCGAGCTGCGAAGCCTCGCGGGGACATCCAGCTTGTGCCGGAGTGCGACCGCCTCGTCCTTGAGAAACGAACGGGCGCTTTGTCCTTGGCGGATCAGTTGTTCGATTTGCTGGTCTTTTGAAAGTTCTCGATCCATTCGCGGTCTTTTTGAAATTCAGCCCGGGTAAAGGGAAATGACGGCTTTTCCGATGGTTTCGCCAGCTTGGCGAAAACGAAGGCAAGCAGAAGATGGAGGATCGCGAGTCCGATGGCGACCCAGCTCCAAGGCCATCCGGTGGCCGTGGCCAGCAATGCGACGACTCCCGCCAGCAGCAGGGTCCAGCCGAAAAATACCAGGCCGACGGCCGCGAGCAGCAGAGACGCGCGCTTGGCGCCATCTTTTGCGATCTCCTTGGATTCCAACTGGACCAGGGCGACGCGGGCGGCAATCAGGCCCATGAGCGCTTCCCGCCAGTTGGCCGGTGCGGATGGATTATCCCATGTCGCAGGTCCGGCGGAAGCGGCCGGATCGGTATCAGATGAAGAATCCATAAGACTGCGATGAAACATTCACCTGCCCATCCGACGGCGAGACGATCATCGGCGGACGATGAGGCCGACCAGGAATCCGGCGCCAAGGGCGCTGAGCACGCATTTGGTCGGATTCTGACGAATATAGTCCTCTGCGGTGATGTGGAGTTCCTTGGCCTTGACCTGGGTGTCCTGCCACTGCTCGGTGGCGGATTCCTTGAAATTCTGGGCCTTTTCGGTGGCGACGGCCTTGAAGGCGTTGGCCTTTTCAGTCGCGGCGGCCTTGAACTGGGTGGCACGCTCAGTCGCGGTATCCCGGAACTGCTGGGCGGTTTCGAGCGCGCGGTCCTTGAGGACGGTGGCCTTCTCTTCCGCGGTGTGGACGAATTCGCGGGCCTTCTCGCCGGCGGCGGCGCGGAGGTCATTGGCGGCTTGGGCGACGGAAGGGGTTTGAGTGAAACCGGCTTCCGGATCGAGGCTGTTAGGGGTGGAGAATGGATTGGACATGGCTGTTGTTTTCGAGGGTCTGTCGAAACCTCATGGCTGCGACTTTCTCGAAGAGATTTGTGACACCATCATGGGCTCTGCGCAAGGAGTGACTTTCAAAAATGTCACTCATTCGTCACCGGTTACGACCCTTGCCTTCGGTGGGGTCAGCAGAAGCCGGTTCTGCGTTTCCGGGGGCGTCGTGAATTTCATGCTCTCCCACTTTGGCTCCTTGAGTGAGCCGCTGCCGTGGAACTGAAACAACCCGGAAAACGGTCGCAAAGGGAAGGTGAGCAGTCCCAACACCATGCCGCGTGCGTTCATTCGGACGGTCATGTCGATGGTGCGGTCGATCATGTTCACTGACCCATCGCCGGCGAAGTTCAGTGACTTGGTGGAGGTTTGGAAATCATTGCTGCTGAGGATGCCGTTTTCGATCCGGAAAGTGCAGAATGCGTTCTTCGCCATTTCGGTGCCCGCCGTTTCATCATTGAGCACGCCGCTGATCAACGGCGTGAGCGGGCCGAACATGGGGACGGAGAATAGCTCCGACTTTTGCAAGGCCAGCAGGCCCTCACCGCCCATGGTTTCGACCTTGCCGTCGTCGAGGGTGAAATCGATGCGACCGGTGGTGGTGCCGCCACCCTTCATTTGGAAACCGTAGGCCGAGGTCAATTCGGGGATGGAGAGTTTGGTCCAGTTGAGATCTCCTGCGAGCTTGCCCTTGCCGAGGTAATCGATCCGCCCTGCGATCGGGCCGTCGAAGGCCTCGACTCTGAGGTCGCTGACCGTGACTCGCTCACCTTGGATGTGCACCTTGCCGGAAGGCTGGCCGAGGGTGATGTTCTCACCCAAAAACCGATAGTCTGCGGGGTGGGAGGAACTGAAGGAAATATCCAGGTCCGTCCTGCCCTCGCGGGTGACGTCCACCACGCCGGATGCCCGGAGTTCCGGCGGGTGGTGGAAACGATATTGTTCGAGTGAATCCGCCACGGGAGTGGCGAAGAAGCGGACCATCGGCGCCGCCCAGATCGCCCCGCTGACGTTTTCTACCTCTACCAGCTTTTCAGGTGCGTCGTAGCGGATGCGTCCGACCTTGACGGTGGCTTCCGCCGGGCCATCGAAGGCTTTGCGGAGTGGGTATTTCGTATAATTGAAAACCACCGTGCCGTCGTAGAAATCCAGCTCGTAGTGGTTGAGGGTGAACTTGCAACCCGCGCCATTAATCGGCACGCCCTTGTAGTTCATGTTTTTCATAGAACCTCCCCCGGTGTAGGCCCATGCGTTTTTGTTAGAGGCATCGAATCCACCCTCCAGATCCACCTCCACGGTCGCGCCTTCCCGCTCGCTGAAATCATTGAGCACGATCTCTAACGGCTGACCAGTGAAAAACGGTCGATAGACCGGCACCGGCAGTGTGGTGTGGAGCGCCAACCGCACCAGTGGCCACTCAATCATCGCCTTGGCCCGCGCGGCACCGTCGGGACGCTTCAATAACAGATCGCGCAGATAGAGCACGCCACCGCGCCACGAAAACGAGCTCTCCACCGAGTCAAATGGCATGCCCTTGAGCATCACCGATTCGCAGCGCACATGGCCGGTGGTTCTAACTTCGGGCTTGCCGTTCGCATCGATTTTGAAATCGCCCTCGGCCTCGACGGTCTGCCTGCCGCCTATCAGAACCTGCTGGAGGGGTGGCAATCCGCCCCAGGTGGTGAGGAGCTGAGGGATTTCAAGGCTGGATGAAATATCGAAGCGGCCTTCGCGGGATAGAATGTCATAGTCCAGATGGCCTTCCAATTCTCCGCGCGTGTCTTTGGCCTCGAACGAGGTGATGGTGAGAAGGTCTCCTGCCAGATCGGCGGTGGCGGTGACCTGATCCAACAGGTGGCCGTTTTTTTCCATCCCGGTGATCTGGAGTCCCACCTTGGCGGTCATTGACGAGCGGTCGTTGACATCGCCTTCGATGACGATCTGCAGCGCCGGCGGATGTTCCTCGCTAAAATGCCATTTTCCCAATTCGCTGATCACGCGGGCGAGCAGTTCCCGGCGCTGGCCCACACTTTTGTCATCCGGTGGCGGTTTTCCCGCTTGCTGATAGCCGATGATGCGGGCGTCGAGACGGACATCGATCCCGGCGATTTTTCCGCGGGCGTCACGGACTTCGAGCCGCCGGTCACCGGGCATGAAGATGGTCCCGTAAGCGTCGGTCACGTTGAGGGTCTCTGAATCCGGATCGTCGGGATCGACAGGCAAGACCAAGCGGGCGTCACGGAGCTGGATCTTGTTGAGATGGATGATGCCGCGGGCTAGGCGGGTTTTATCGAAATCCAGAATCACCCGCTCGAGCCGTGAAATTTCCCGCAGATGTTCCGGCTCTGAGTAGACCCGCAGCTCGCTGGCGATGACCCCCTTCAGCGGGACGTAGCGCAGGCTGCCGATGGTGATGTGGGCACCTTGCTTCGAGATCGACTTCTCAATGGCGACCCGCCACGCCTCCGGCATGCCTGTGTGGTTGGCCCAAAACAGCCCGCCGATCCCTGCCGCGATGGCGGCGAAAACGAGAAGGAACAGGAGCGAACGCAGGTTCCGAGCGAGGTGGAAGCGATACATAGGCAGGGCGCGGGCACCCTAGTTGCTGCGGTTTAAAAATGCAACTCAGGGCACCAGTCCTGCTTCACGAAAGGAAAAATACGGCGCCCTGCCGGGCGACGGTCTGCCGATGATGAGATGGTCGAGAAATTTCACCTGCATCAAGGCCGCCGCTTCGACCAGCCGGAGGGTGACCACTTCGTCCGCCCGACTTGGGCTCGGATCGCCTGACGGATGGTTGTGAATCAGAATAAAACCGTAGGCCCCGCGGGTGATTACGGGCCTCAGGATTTCCCGGGGGTGGGCGGTGGATTCACTGACGGTTCCGACCGAGACCACCGTGGTTCCGACGTGCCGCAGCCGGGCGTCCAACACGGCGACCACCACCTGTTCCTGCGGCAAATGCCGCAACTGCGGTGCGAAAAAATCATGGATCAGTCCCGGTGAGTCGAGCGGCGTGTCATGCATCTGCTCGCGGGCGACGCGGATCCCGAGTTCGAACGCCGCCGCCAGCTTGGAAGCCTTGGCGAGTCCCAAGCCCTTTTCCTTGGCCAGTTCTGCGACCGGCAAGCCACCGAGCGCACCGATGGAGCCGTATTTCGAGACCAGTTCCCGCCCAATGTCGATGGCGCTGCGGCCCTTGGTGCCGGTGGAAATGAAAAGTGCCATCAGCTCGGCATTGTCCAAGGCCGCTGGCCCGAGCCGGGCGAGTTTCTCCCGCGGACGTTGGTCAAACGGCAGATCTTGGATACGCGGGCTTGCGGCATCGGCTGCGGAGAATTGCGTGAACATTTGAACAGGCTAACGAACGGATCCGGTTTGGCAAGAATTCGATGGGGATTGCCGCTGGAAAAATTTCCACCACCGCCTAGACTTCCACCATGGGATGGGTGCTTTTTTTTGATGGCGACTGCGCCTTCTGCTCGAAATCCGTTCAGCAGGCGGTTCGTTTCGACAAACGCGGACAGATTTCTTTCGCTCCATTGCAGGGTGATCTCTCGCGGAAATTGGGATTTACCAAATACGCTGCTGAGGAGGGCGGCACCATGGTCCTGCTCCGTGAATCCGATGGAAAAGTCTTCATGCACAGCGCCGGACTGATCGAACTCGCCCGCGTCTTCGGCGGCGGATGGAAACTGCTCGCTCTGGCCCGCTTCATTCCCAAACCGCTGCGCGACTTTGTTTACCGCTGCATCGCCCGCAACCGTTATCGGTTCATGGGGAAAGCCGATGTCTGCCAGTTGGCCGATCCCGCCGTGTTGAAACGTCTGCGTGATTAGTTGGTGGCATCGAGGCTTGAGTCCGGTAGGGATCTGTTAAGACTCGGGACGAACTCATGAAAGTCACGATTTTCAGCAGCAAGGCTTACGACGAACAATTCCTGCGAGAATCTAACCGCTCGTTCGACCATGAATTGACCTTCATCGAGAACCGGCTGAATCCGGAGACGGCGGTCCTTGCCCACGGTTCACCGGCCGTGTGTGCGTTTGTGAATGATGAGTTGAACGCGGAAACCCTGAAAAAGCTCGCCGCCGGCGGCACGAAATTCATCGCCCTGCGCTGCGCCGGATTCAACAACGTGGACCTGGCCGCTGCGAAGGCGCTTGGCCTGCAAATCGCCCGGGTTCCCGCCTATTCGCCACATGCGGTGGCGGAACATGCGGTGGCCTTGTTGCTATGTCTGAACCGTCACATTCATAAGGCCTACAACCGGGTGCGTGAGGGAAACTTCTCCATCGACGTGTTGATCGGCTCGGACGTGCATGGCAAGACGATCGGCGTCATCGGCACCGGAATCATCGGCGGCATCTTCGCCCGCATCATGACCGGATTCGGTTGCGAGGTGCTAGCGCATGACGTCGCCCCAAATCCTGAATGCCTCGCTGCCGGGGTTCATTACGTCGGGCTGGAGGAGTTGTTCAAGCGCTCCCACGCCATCAGTCTCCATTGCCCGTTGCTGCCGGCCACCCATCATCTAATCGACGCGAAATCGCTGGGGCAGATGCGTGACGGCATTTTCATCGTCAATACCAGCCGCGGCGCGTTGATCGATACCGAAGCCGCCATCACCGCCATCAAGTCCGGCCGCATCGGCGGCTTGGCGCTGGATGTGTATGAAGAGGAGTCCGCGTTGTTTTTCGAGGATCGCTCACTCCGCATCATCCAGGATGACGTGTTCATGCTGCTGACCACATTCCCCAATGTCCTGGTCACCGGCCACCAGGCTTTTTTCACCCGTGAGGCGATGGAGAACATCGCCCGCACGACACTCACGAACTTAGCCGATTTCGAGAGCGGAAGACCTTGCGAAAATGGGCTGAATCTGGGTTGATGAGTCGTTGCCGGTATCGTTTTGCGTGGCCGTCTCTTGTGAAACGAAAGACGGCGTTGACCTTGGTCGTCGGCGTGCTCTCCATCCCTCTGTTACTTTTAATATCCTGATCTCTGAAACCTTGAAAAATCTCCGCACACTTCTGCCCGCTCTTGCCGCGATCGTTCTTGCGCTCCCCAGCCTTGATGCCGCCGAGGCGCTGAAGGTGGTTGCCTGGAATCTCGAATGGTTCCCGGGAAAACGCCCGACGGCCTCCGCCGCCGAGGTGGATCAACACATGAAGCTCGCGCAGGAGACCCTGCGTAAAATCAATCCCGACATTTTCGTGGGGATCGAGGTGAGGGACTGGGCGGCGTTTCAGGAACTGGTCGCCGCCGTCCCCGGTCTAACCACTCACGTAGTTAGTAGTTTCATCGATCCCGAAACCGCCGAGATCCGGCCGCAGCAGATCGGCATCGCTTCCAAGCTCACCTGCCGCGGTGCGGATTCGGAACCCTGGAAAGCCAACGTGCCGAACACACCGCGTGGGTTTGCCTTCGCCGCGCTGGAGGAGAAAAACGGCGGCCTGTTGATGGTGTTTGGCAACCATTTCAAGAGCAACCGGGGAGATGCCGCGGAAGTCGCTGCCATGCGCAACGACGAAGCCAAACAACTCATTGCCCAGCGTCCGATTCTCGAGAAGGCCTTCGTTGGCAAGACCATCAACGGTTGGATCCTGGCGGGGGACTTCAACACGAATCACGACAACCAGTTTCCCGAATGCCATGCCGTCGAGGAGTTCGTCACCGCCGGATTCCGCAACACCTGGGCCGACACGCCGCAGGAGAAACGCCTAACCTGGATGAGTGATGCCAAGAGCAAGTTCAAGCCGACGACTTTCGATTACTTCTTCACCTACGGACTCGGCGATCTCAAAGCGAGTATGCTCGAATCCCCGCCGGAAGTAAGCGACCACCACGCCATCCAGTTGTTGGTCCCGCAGAAATAGGCGGCGTGTCCCGCGGCTTGATTTGAAATCCGAGCCGCTTACCATCGCGGCCATGTTCATGAAACGCCATGGCCCGCCGGGGACCCCGCCGGCGACGCTCGTTCCCCACCTGGTTGATGGCAAGAGCCGCAAGCCGGCGATCCAAGTGATCGAATACGATAAGGATCATTTCGAAGAGCGTGAGGTCACCGACATCGCTGAACTGGCGGCGCACCTCGACAGCCGCAAGGTCACGTGGATCAACATCGACGGGCTCGGCGATGTTGAGGCACTGACACTCCTCGGCGAAAAATTCAACCTTCATCCGCTGGCGTTGGAGGATGTCCTCAACACCGGACAACGGCCCAAGGTCGAACAGGCGGTGGACTATCTCTTCGTGGTCGCGCAGATGGTCTATCAGGACAAAGAGGAGACGATGTGCGGCGAGCAGGTGAGTTTGTTTTTTGGAAAGAACTTCCTGATCACGGTGCAGGAGGAAGGGGATTTCGATGTCTTCGGTCCGGTCCGCGAGCGCATCCGGGCCGGGGGCGGAATGGCGCGGAAGTTCAAGGCGGACTACCTCGCCTACGCTTTGCTGGACTCGATCATCGACCACTACTATCCGGTGTTGGAGGGAATCGGCAACGCCATCGAGGAGCTGGAGGATGATCTGTTGGAGCGGCCGTCGCGTGAGATGGTCGTCACGCTGCACGAATACAAGCGTAGCCTTACGCAGTTGCGCCGTTTCGTCTGGCCACTGCGAGACGTGGTGAACGGGCTGCTCCACGATTCCTCTGGTTTCGTCAGCACGCCGACCAAGGTCTATCTGCGCGATTGCTACGACCATACGGTCCAGTTGATGGATCTGGTGGAAAGCTACAAGGAACTCACGTCCGGCCTGATGGAGCTCTATCACTCGAGCGTGGGCCTCAGGACCAACGAGGTCATGCGGGTGCTCACCGTGATCACTTCCATCTTTATTCCGCTGACCTTCATCGTCGGTGTTTATGGGATGAATTTCGCTTCGGAAAATGCCAACGGTGAGAAGCTGCCGCTCAACATGCCGGAGCTCTATCAGCCACACGGCTATGTCGGTGTGATGGCGGTGATGGCCGTCATCGCCATCGTCCAACTGGTCATTTTCAAAAAAATGAAATGGTTGTGACGGCCAGTAGGGGGGCGGGGACGTCTCGTCCCCGTGCATGGACGAGACATCCATGCCCCTTAGATCAAGGCGCTTGGCGCCGTGAAAGATCCGCTACCTCTCCGTCGAGGTCGATCCCGGTGGTTTGAGGCCGATGCGGTAGAACACCTTTGGTTTCGGTTGATCCGGAGTGAGGGCGTTAGGTTGGTCTTGGAAGTTGAGTGGACCGGCCTCGGTGACTAGCTTCTCTTCGATCACTTGCCAGCTCGCAAGGTCTTCGGAGCGCTCAAGCACATAGGAGCCCGGGACGGTGGCGTCCATCCTGATAGAGAATTCGCCGGGAGCGACCGCAGTCAACGACGAGCCGACGAGAGTTTCGGAGCTTGCCGGAAGTCCCGTGAGGATTTCCGAAACCAAGGTTGCTGGGGCGACGGAACCCTGCACACGGACGTTGTCGAGCAAAAGGTCGATGGCGTTGGTGCTAGACGACTGATCGCGGAAGGTCAGGGTGGTGGAGCCGCTGTCCGCAATGAAGATGAAGCTCTGCGGCAACCAGCGGATGGGTCCGCTGCCCGAGCCGATGAGGGTGAGCGTGCGGGTGAGCAGGTTCGCGTTTCCGTTGACGGTGACATTCATCACTTGGGGCGCGGAAGTGTAGAAAAGTATGCCTGCATCGAAAGCGAGGGTGTATGACTGCCCGGGGGTAGTGGCGAAAGTTTGAGAAAGGACGCCGTTGGGAGTGGAGTTGCCGCCGTTGAAGCCAACGAGTTTCGTTCCGGCCGTGGCAATGTAGGGGGCTGCGGATTGGATGACTTGATTGCCGATGGTGTTCCAGCCGGTGAATCCGGATTCGAAACTGCCATTGACGAGTGTGCCCGCTACGACTGCGTTGACGGTGATGGAGACGGTGACGACGTTAGAGTCGAGGCTGCCGTCGTTGGCACGATAGGTGAATGAGTCCGGTCCGGTGTAGCCGACCGCCGGGGTGTAGCTGAAGCCGCCGTTGGCATTCAATATCAGGGAGCCATTCGCCGGAACGGCATTGAGGGCCGCGGTGAGCGGATTGGATTGCGCGTCGGTGTCATTTGCTAGAACACCGGCGGCAGGGACCACGAGTGCGACGCCTTGATTGGTCGAATAAGAATCTGCAACGGCCACGGGAGCGGTATTGACGGGAGCCTGGACTGCAGTGATGCGCACGTTGTCGAGGATGAGGTCGATGGCGCTGGTGGAGGTGGACTGGTCGCGGAAGGTGAGAGTGGTGGAGCCGCTGTCCGCAGTGAAGGTGAAGTTTTGCGGCAGCCAGCGGATGGGTCCACTGCCCGAGCCGGTAAGGGTGAGCGTGCGGGCGAGCAAGTTCGCGCTTCCGTTCAGGGTGACATTCATCACCTGCGATGAGGAAGTATAGAACAACACGCCGGCATCAAAGGCGAGGGTATAGGACTGGCCAGGGGTGGTGGCAAAAGTCTGTGAGAGAACGGCATTGGGCGTGGTGTTGCCGCCGTTGAAACCAACGAGTTTTGTTCCATCAGTCGCAACAAAGGGAGCAGCGGACTGGATGGATTGATTGCCGATGGTGGTCCAACCGGTGAAACCGGATTCGAAACTGCCGTTGACGAGTCCGACGGTGCTCACCTGATTCACCGTGAGATCCACGGTGACGATGTTAGAGTCCAAACTGCCGTCGTTGGCGCGATAGGTGAATAAGTCGGGCCCGGTGTAGCCAGTGGCTGGTGTGTAAGTGAATCCGCCGTTAGGAGCGAGGGACAGAATGCCGTTGACCGGACCGGCATTGAGAACCGCGGTGAGCGGATTGGATTGTGCGTCGGTGTCATTTGCGAGAACTCCCGCGGCGGGAACCACCAGCGTGACGCCTTGGTTGGTCGAATAGGAATCCGCAACGGCCACCGGAGCGGTGTTCGTCAACCCATTGACCGTAATGCTCACGGTGACAATGTTAGAATTCAAACTGCCATCGTTGGCGCGATAGGTGAATGAGTCGGGTCCGGTGTAGCCGGCGGTCGGTGTGTAGGTGAATCCACCGTTAGGCGCGAGGGACAGAGTTCCTTGGGCCGGACCGGCATTGAGAACCGCGGTCAGTGGATTGGATTGCGCGTCAGTGTCATTTGCAAGAACTCCGGTCGCGGGAACCACCAGCGTGACGCCTTGGTTGGTCGTGTAGGAATCGGCAACAGCAACCGGAGCCGTATTGCCGGGAGGGAGCACCGCCGCGATGCGGACGTTGTCGAGAATCAGGTCGATGATGTTGGTGGTGGTCGATTGATCGCGGAAGGTTAGCATGGTGGAATTGCTGTCGGTGGTGAAAGTGAAACTCTGCGGCAACCAGCGATTGGGGCCGCTGCCTGAGCCGCTGATCGAGATCGTGCGGTTGAGCAGATTTGCGCTGCCATTGACCGTGACGTTGATCACCTGAGTGGCAGAGGTATAGAAGAGAACCCCGGCATCAAAGGTGAGAGTGTATGTCTGGCCGGGTGAGGTGGCGAAGGTCTGCGAGAGGACGCCGTTAGGGGTAGAATTGCCGCCGTTGAAGCCAACGAGCTTGGTTCCATCGGTCGCGGCGTAGGGAGCTGCGGACTGGATGACTTGGTTGCCGGTGGCTGTCCAACCGGTGAATCCGGACTCGAAGCTGCCGTTGACCAAGCTGCCCACGATCACCTGGGTTACCGAGATAGAAACGGTGACGATGTTGGAATCGAGACTGCCGTCGCGGGCATGATAGGTGAATGAATCGGGGCCGGTGTATCCCGTGGTGGGGGTATAGGTGAATCCTCCGTTAGAGGAGAGAGTGAGGGTTCCGTTGGTCGGGCCGACATCGAGAACCGAGGTCAGGGGGTTGGCTTGCGCATCGCTGTCATTGGATAGAACTCCGGTGGCTGCGACAACGAGCGCGGTGTTGAGACTGACGGAATAGGCATCCGCAACGGCGACCGGCGCGGTGTTAACCACCGTTATTACCAGATTGACCGTTGCGATGCTCGAATTCAAGCTGCCGTCGTTGGCGCGGTAGGTGAATGAATCATTTCCCGCATAGCCGGATGCGGGGGTGTAGGTGAAGCCGCCATTGGCATTCAGGGAAAGCGCACCGTGGGTCGGTCCGACACTCAAAATCGCGGTTAGTGGATTGGCTTGCGCGTCGGTGTCGTTGGATAGAACTCCGGTGGCGGCGGGAACGACCAGCGCGGTGTTCTGATTGGTCGAGTAGGAATCCGCCACGGCGACTGGTGCGGTGTTGAGCACGCTGACCGATAGATTCACCGTCACTACGTTGGAGTCAGAAATAGTGTCGTTCGCGTGATAGGTAAAGCTATCGGGGCCGCTGTAACCGGATGCGGGAGTGTAGGTGAATCCACCGTTTCCTGCCAGAGTCAGGGTGCCGTGCGATGGGCCGGCATCCAGCAGTGCGGTTAGAGAATCTGCGTCGGCATCGGTGTCATTGGCCAAGACACCAGCCGCGGAAATGACGAGCGGCGTATCCTGAATGAGCGAATAGGATTCCGCAACGGCCACTGGAATACTGTTAGGTTCGCCCGCTGGGCCGCTGATGCGGATATTGTCGAGGAGAAGATCCGCCGGGCTGGGGCCTGTGGAGACGTCGGTGAAAGTCACGGTGGTACGGGTGCTGTCGGCGGTGAATCCGAGGCTTTTGGGGGACCCGACGGTGTTTCCGAGCGAGTTTCCGAATAAGGATTCCGTCTGTTCGCGGAAAAGGGCAAAGCCGGAAATCGTCACCTTAAGTTTGAGCTCGCTGTTGTTGGGAGCGTTGATGCCCATGCTGAAATCCAGCGTGTAGGGTTGACCTGGGATGGTGCTGAAGGTTTGGGAAATGACGGCATCCGGTGCGGTGTTTCCCGGGGCGAGAACGAGAAGTTTCGTGCCATCGATCGCGGGGCGGGAGGCATTTGAATCCACGACGGCCCGATTGCCGGTCATGCGCCAACCTGATTCACCCATCTCAAAACTGCTGTTAGCAAGGAGCCGGGGCGAAATGATTCTGAGTGAAACGGTGACAGTTGTTGAATTCAGGAGGCCGTCATTGGCCCGGTAGGTGAACGAGTCCAGTCCTGAAAAACCGGGCTCCGGGGTGTAGGTGAATCCTCCATTGGACGCGAGTGACAGGCTGCCGTTGGTGGTTGTTGAAACCAGCAACGCCTGCAGTGGATCGGACTGGGCGTCGGTATCATTCCCGAGAACACCTGGACTGGAAATCGCCAGTGGGGTGTCCAAACCGGTGGTGTAGGAATCCGCCACGGCGGTGGGTTTGGTATTCGTCGTTCCACCGATTTGATTGATCCAGTTCGTCACCAGCGCGATGTTAACGGCATCGAGCTCGTTCGACCCGATGGGTGGCATCCGGCTGAAGCCGTTGCTTGCCGCCATGCGCTGTAGCACCACGGAATGATCGGGGTCACCCGGAGCGATCAATTTGAAATCATCGTCACCCACACTGGAATGGCCATCGATCAAACCAGTATCAGCAAGCAGTGTCTCGGGGCGGCCATCCCAACCAGCGGAAGCGCTACCGACGTCACCGGCATGGCAGTAGGAGCAGTTGACCGCCAGATAGGAACGCACCCGTTCCTCTTGGGAGACGCTGGTATCGCCCGGCAGGACATGGCGTGGCAGAAGTGGAGTCGCGTCCGGGGTGTTGGATAAATAACCGGCGTTGCGCAGGAGTTCGATCTGATTGCCGGAGTAGCCGAGGATCGTGTTGTTTTGATTGAGTTGACGGGTGTTGAACGACAGCGCGTGTCCGGCCTCCGGTGAGTGGCAGGTGATGCACTGGGAGCGGCTCGGGATGCTCCATTGCTGGGTGTAGGGAGCGCCGTTCACGGTGAGTTGGACCGGAAAATCCTCGCCGCCGTCGGCGGCCAGCGTGGCCTCCGTGCCCGCTTCGTTCCAGCGGTAGCTCACGCCGTAAACGCCGGTGCTGTTCTTGACGAGCACGCGGGTTTCGATTCGCTTCTTAGGCGATGCAGGATTGCCGCGCTCGCTTTCCAAATCAAAATGTTTCACCCAGATCTGGCCGGAAGGATAGGTCCATGCGCCATCGCGGGACCATTCCATCTGGCTCGTTCCATCAGGGATGGTGAACCAGCGGCGCTTCACCGCGTAGTCGCTCCAGAAGCTGAGGATGGGAGCGTAGGGCAGTAGTCCCGGCGAGGGTGATAGATCGGCCAAGTCCGCGAATAATCCGGTGGCCCCGAGGGTAGTCGGAAACGTTCCGGGGTCGGTGGTGGTTACGATCCGCATGATGCGGCCGCCGCTGTAGTCGGCTAACAGAACATCGCCGTTCGATGGATCGGTGCCGAAGGTGCTCAAGGACGCTTGGCCGGCGATGCGTTGCACGACCGGAGTTCCACCTGGACGAGTCATTGCCCAGATGTGGCCTGAGACATTGTCGCCGAAAATGTAGGCACCTGATAGACTGGTGAAACGGTCGCCTCGATAGACAACGCCGCCGATAACGGAGTTGCCCTTGAGTTTCGAATCTCCGGCAGTGCCGGTGTGGGTGTATTCATAGAGCGGATCAATGGAGGTGAATCCGGCAGGTGCTGTTCTGACGCCGGCGTGGGCTCCTTCCCGGAAGGCCCAGCCGTAGTTGCCGCCCTTCACGATGAGATTCACTTCCTCATAAGCATCCTGGCCAACATCGCCGACCAAGATTTCGCCGGTGGTGTCGTCGATGGTGAACCGCCACGGATTCCGCAAGCCCACCGCGTAAAACTCGGACCGGACGTAGGGGAGATTCGCGGCGCTGATGGCAGTGCCATTGAAGGTTCCATTCCAAGAGCCGCCCTGGTTGACGCGGACATAGGGGTTGTCGATCGGGATGCTGTAGCGGGCGACGAAGTTTCCGGAGCCGGCAGGGATTTCGTCGCGCTTGATCGCATTCACCGAACTGTAGCCGAGTGCGGCTCCAGCGGGATTTGGGTGCGCATTCGGTTCGAGGTTGCCGGGCTTTTTATCCACATCGATCCGCAGCATCGCGCCGAAGAAATTCAGGTCGATCCGTTGCGAGTTTTTACGATAGTCATAGTTGGCCGCCTCGTCACCGATCGCCGTGTAGAGATAGCCGTCGGGACCGAAATGGATGTCACCGCCGTTGTGGTTGTCATCGCGGTCCCGTTGTTCGATGAAAATATATTCGGAGGCAGGATCCACGATTGGGACTGGATTGGCGATGTTCTGAGAAGGAACCGTGAACCGCGAGAGACGCTGATACCAGACAGTCGGATCGGTGGCCTTGACGATGGCGTAGGACACGAAAATATAACCGTTGCTGGCAAAATTCGGATGGAAGGCAAAACCTAACAGTCCGTCCTCGCGGTCGATTCCCGGGTTCCAGCTTTCGGCGGGAACCCTGGGGGGATTGGTCACGGTCTGCACGAGGTCGAGCACGACCGTGCTGGCAGGACTTGCTGCGGTGACGTCGGAGATCACTTTGATCTTGCCGCCAAGTTCACCGACGAAGAGGCGCTTGGTATCGCCCGGAGGGCTCACGAATGCGATGGGATCCTTGAAACTCATGCCTGGAAATGCCGGCACCGCTTCCACTGCCGTGGCTGGTGGATTGGAGGGAACATTGAGAGTGGTGCTGGGGATCCTGAGAGTTCCGGCGATGCTGATGGATACCGAGGCGCTTGAGGACAAGCCGCCGGATCCCGAGACGCGATAGGTGAAACTGTCGGCAGCGGTGCCGCCGCCGCTGCGGGTGTAAAGGATTTTACCCACCGTGGAGATCACCGCGGTGCCGAATGCGGGTTGGGTGACGATTTGAAGAGTGGCCGGGTCGATGTTTCCGGTGTCATTGGTGAGGACAGGCACATTGACTTTCTGACCCGGATGAATCGTCACGCTATCAGCAGTCACCGTCGGCGGTGTCAGGGGGGTGGTGCTGATCGTGGTGACACTCACTTTGTCCAGCAACACATCGAGGCCGACGGTGCTGGTGGAAATATCGGTGAATGAGAGAAATGCAGTCGTGCTGTTAGCGACGAAGGTGAAAGTTTTCGGCACCCATGTCACGGAACCGTTTCCGGGTCCGGTAATAGAAACGGTTTGGTCGAGCAAATTGCCGGTGCCATCAACGGTGACTTGGAGTTTTTGTTCGTTGCCGTTGAAGGCGAGCAAACCGAGGTCGAAGGCGACGGTGTAGCTGGTTCCTGGTGTGGTGGTGAAGGATTGTGCGACGGCGCCGTTAGGAGTTGCGTTTGAACCGTTGAATCCGGCCAGCTTGATGCCGTCACTGGCGACGAAGGGTAACGCTGCTTGGATGTCGGCACTGCCGGACTTGATCCATCCGGTGAACCCGGATTCAAAGCTGCCATTGACGATTGATTCGGTGACCGTGCCGTAGAGGGCGCTCATGGTGTGGTCGCCATCGACGGTCACTGAGGTGGTGCGGTTGGTGGAAAAATCGGTGCCGTTGCGTTGCCATTTGACAAAGGAAAGTCCGCCGACTGCTGCGGGGGCGGTGAGGCTCGCCATCGATCCGCTGGGATAGCGGCGGGTGAATTGGGTGGTTCCGTTCGCGGCGCCATTGAGATCCGGCGGTGTCACGGTGATGTTCAGCCCGGTGGTGGGAGCCGAGGTGATGGTTAGAGTGCGGGGGGCACTGGAGACCAGCCGGACATTGTCCAGCAGCAGGTCCACGTTGGTGCTGCTGGTAGAAATGTCGGCGAAGCGGATGACGGTGCTGGCGCTGTTCGCCGTGAACGTGAAGCTCTGCGGCAGCCAGCGGGTGGAGTTGCCTCCCGGTCCGGTGACGGAAATGATCTGGGAAAGAAGGCTGGAGCTTCCTGTGGCGGAAACCTGGACGCGTTGCACCGTGGCCGCGCCGTAGGCTCCGGCGTCGAATGCCAGAGTGTAGGTCGTGCCGGCCGAAGTGGCGACCGCTTGAGATAGGATTCCGTTAGGCGTGGTTTGGCCACCGTTGAAAGCGACGAATTTGGTTCCGTTGGTTGCGGTTGACGCCGCGTTGCTTGTGCGCACTTCCAGATTTCCAGATTTGGTCCAAGCGTTGAAATCCTGTTCGAAACTGCCATTGGTCTGCGCCTGGCAAACGGCCACAGCACAACTACAGAGCAAAAGGAAACGGAAGAAACGGGACATTATGGAAGGGGGTATAAAAACAAGGAGGAGGGGAGTCTTTTTCGGGGGGCAAATAACGCGAAAGTATATGACAGAAAGCGGGCTGCCGCCAACCAATTAGAGATCTGGCACTCGAGAAAAATCCTGGATTACTGATGAATGGACCGTTTGCGGCCGATCCCCCCCCTAGTAGATGCTGAGTTAAGCTACGGTTGACTCGATAGAGCCGCTGTCGATTCGAAATCTTCGGATTCGGTATGGCCGGTGATTCGAACTTTCATCCCCCAAAAAATCCGGGAGATGGGCGGTGGCCCACATCCCGGATTTCTAAGAAACCGCTGGGATTAGTTCGAAGGGGTGGATCCC
>JBBQDJ010000008.1:0-18253 GCA_038319595.1 Verrucomicrobiales bacterium | reverse complement strand
ATGAGTTCGTAGAGATCTATCATTTCTATCTAACTACCGCGGGCGTTGACGGATTGCGGATCGACACGATCAAGCACGCAACCCCCGAATTTTGGGATGCGTTCACCTCGCGGCTGCGGCAGCGTCTCGGTCCGGCGGCGGCGGAGAAATTGATATTCGGGGAGGTGTATGACGGGAATCCGGCCCGCCTAGGCCAATATACCTGGCGCTCCGACTGGCCGCGCAGCACCGACCCGTGTCTCGACTCCGTGCTTGATTTCAACTTCTGCTTCAACGCCCGCGAATACCTCCGGCATCCGGGGGCGGAATTCGGATCTGCGGCGAAGGTGGAGCAATCTCTAGCAACTCGAACGGCGACGGGCACGGAATCCAGGCCGTTTTACAATCCAAACCCGGGTCCAGACGGATTGAATTCCCAACAGAAAATCATCACGTTCATCGAGAATCATGACGGGCTCAACCGCTTCCGCGTGCAGGGCGTCACGGCGGAGCGAAACCGCTTGGCTCAAGGGCTCCTCATGACGCTGCCGGGAATTCCCTGCTTGTATTATGGCACCGAGTTCGACCTGCTCGATAGCGGTGGCAAGGTCGGTGAGGACGGTGAAACCGGGCGGATGATGTTCTATCGGCGCAAGGGCGGACCGACCATGGCCGAGGTGGCTTCCGCTGCGGGATTCAAGGAAATCTCCAAGCTCGCCGCGTTGCGCGCGAAGCTGCCGCTGTTGCGGACCGGGAAGATCATTCCCCTGTGGGTGGACAGCGGAGAGAGCGATCAGGATGATGGAGTGCTTGCCTTCGCCCGGTCCACCGAGGACGGAGAATCCTTTGTCGTCGTGGTCTTCAATGCCTCCGGAGCGGATCGGGTGACATCGGACGGCGCTAACAAGATCCACCTGCCCGCCGTTTTAAAAACCACGGGTAAAATCCTGCGGCCGGTGCTGACACTGGGCGAGAAGCCGGCGCAGGACACGGGTTTCGCCGCGGACGGACCCTTGGCTCTTCCGGTCCCGGCATCGGGCATGGTGATCTATCAGGCAGTGCCGGCGGAATGACCTTCCACCCCGGGCGGGGATTTTATAATCTCCTCGATTTTCCAACTGCCGGACCGGTCCAGGGTGAGGAGCCGGTCGTGATAGTGGATCAGGGTTTCCCGATGCCCCACGCTGATGAAACCGATGCCGGACTCTTGGATCATCCGGTATAAATGTTCCTGGTTGGCCTCGTCGAGGGCGCTGGTGGCCTCGTCGAGGAAGGCAAACTTGGGTTTGCGCAGGAACAAGCGGGCGAAGGCGATCCGCTGCTGCTCGCCGAGAGAAAGCATGTTATTCCAGTCCACGACGCGGTCCAGATCGCCTTCCACGCGCACCAGGACATCGGATAGATTGACGCCCTCGACGACCGCGAGGATTTCCTCGTCGCTGGCACCGCGGTCCGGATACGGATAGAGCAATTGGTCGCGCAGGCAGCCCTCGACCATGTAGGGGCGCTGGGGAAGGAACATCAACTGGTCGGCCGCAGGCCGTTCGAGCTGGCCGCAGGCACCGGGCCACAATCCAGCGATGGTGCGGAGGACGGAGCTTTTACCGGTGCCGCTCGCGCCCATAATGATGAGGCTCTGGCCGCTATGCAGCTCGAAGGACAATTGTTCTACCAGCGTTTTCATGACCACCGGCGTGCAGATGGTGAGGCCTTCGAGTTTCACGATCTGACTGTCCTCCTCGGGCTGGTTGGTAGACTCAAAGGTGATCCGTTCCTCCTCCGCATCGTGCTCGTCGAGCTGGTCCCACAAGCTGCCCAGACGCTGGACACCTGCTAGATACGCGCTGATTCCTCCGAACTGGGTGATGATCAGCGAGAGCGCCGCCAACACGGTGCCGAAGGCGCCGGCGGCCTGCGTGACCACGCCGAACTCCACCTGCCCACTCATGTACATCGGCGCGACCACGGCGACCGGCAACACCAGCGCGAGGTAGTTGTAGCTGTTGGTGAAAAACCCGAGATTCCGATTGCGCATGATGATCAGCCGCATGTTGACCACCGCGGCCGTTAGACGGTTGAACAAATCGAGATGTTCGCGTTTCTCACCCCGATAGAATGCGATGGACTCGGCGTTGTCCCGCACGCGGACGAGGGCGTAGCGGAAATCCGCTTCCTTTTCGTATTGGTGATAGTGAAGTCGAACCAACTTGCGCCCGATCCAAATGCTGATGGCCGTTCCCGCGACGGCATACACCACCATGATCGCGACCAGCTTGCCGGAAATCAGCCACAGCACACCGATGAATCCGATCAACGTCATCAATGAATTGAGCCCGATCAGCAGGAAGGAAAGCGAGCTGGTGGTGAAATTTCTAACATCCTCACTGATCCGCTGGTCCGGGTTATCCACGCTTTCCGAGCCGCGGAGCCGGTAGTAGGCCCGGTTGTTGAAATAGCGTTTCACCAAATGCTGCGCCATCCACTCCCGCCATAACAGCGCCAGCCGCTCCTCCACCCAGCGGTAATAGACGCCGATCGGAATCGCGAGCAGGATGGTGCCCACGTATTTCCACAACGTGTGCCAGAAGGCGACCGGATCCTTGTGGGTGAGGGCGGTCATGAAAGCGGCACCCGCATAGCTCATGAGAACTTGCACCGCGACCGTGGCAAGAGCGAGCAGTAGCAGGGTGACCAGAAAGCCCCGCGCTCGGCGTCGTCGCTCGGAGGCGAAGAAGGCCTTGGAAATTAGCCAGAATTGGCGGCGAGTAGTCTTCAACGTCTGGCGTTGCTCGACGGGATCTTCCGGCGGAGATTTGGAGGAGTCGGAGTTAGCCACAAGGCGGTGACCCTACTGCCGGTCCAGGTCATTGCGACTCGAAAATCCGCGACACGTGCTCACACGCTGCGGAAAAACAAAAAGTGCCGCCAGGGAATCCGCGGCAAGTTCGGACAAACTACCGTTGCTCCGATCAAGGCCTGGCGGGGTTCGCTTGCCGAACCTCTACGGCCCCTGACAGCGGCGAGAGACAAGACCAGCCCGCCGGATTTCGCAAATCATTTTATCGGCGGACCGTCGGGCTCGTCTCCCCATTTGCTTGCCATGGGCCGATGATTGCCTACCGTGCGCCCGACCGCAGACCATGGCTTCCTTTTCATCACGACTCGCCGCGGCGGCGATCACGCTCTTGCCAAGCCTGCTTCAGGCGGAGGTGACGAGTGCCTATTTCCTCACGGCTCTGGAACAAGGGCGCAGCCAGCGAATCGTGGTTTACGGCACCAGCCTAACCGCGAACGCCGCTTGGCCTGCCGAACTCCAGGACACCCTGCGGGCTTCTTACAGCGGTAAACTCCGCATCATCAACGCCGCCGGTGGTGGCAAGGATTCCCGCTGGGGGCTCGCCAATCTATCAAGCCGCGTCCTCGACCAGCGGCCGGACACGGTCTTCATCGAGTTCTCCATCAACGACGCCCTCGAACCATCGAATCTCAGCGTCAGCGAATCGATGGCGAATCTCCGGGAAATGATTTCCCTCATCCGCACCGGGCGGCCTTACTGCGATGTCATCGTGATGGTGATGAATCCACCCACTGGCACCGCCCTCGAAAAGCGGTCCCGCATCGAGGACTATCAGCGGGGCTACCGCAGGGTGGCCAGCGAGACTTCCTGCCGGCTCATTAGTTTCACCGCGGTCTGGCGTGACATCATCGCGCGTGAGCCGGAACGCTGGCAGACCTACGCGCCGGACGGCATCCATCCTAACGAAAAAGCCTGCCGTGAGGTGATCCTGCCCTACCTGCTGAGAAAAATCGGGTTTTCCCCGCCAGCGGAAAGCGCGACCGCCGCGTTATGACGGCTCTCGATCTCACCCGCCATCCGACTCCAGGCGAGAGCCGCCGCCATTTGCCTGGACTCGATGGCGTGCGTGGACTGGCGATTCTGTTGGTGATGCTCAGCCACTTTATCGTGGTTGGCAATAACCTGGGGACCGGCACTCCGATCGCCCGTTTCCTGCACAGCGGCTATCTCGGCGTGGATCTGTTCTTCGTCCTCAGTGGGTTTCTAATTACCGGCATCCTGATCGATTCGAAAAGCAGCCCCAACTATTTCGGGACCTTCTACATGCGGCGTGCGCTGCGGATTTTCCCGCTCTACTACGGTCTGCTCGCCGTGTCTTGGCTGACGGTGATTTTCATCACTCCGCAGGACAAGCCACTTCTAACCGGGCACGATTCCATGGCGTGGTATTGGCTCTACGCCTCTAACATCGGCATGGCCGTGAAAGGGGATTGGCTCGCCTCGCCGACGTGGGTCGGGCTCGGTCACTTCTGGTCGCTTGCCGTGGAAGAGCAGTTCTATCTGGTCTGGCCGCTGGTGGTCTATCTGACGCCGGTGAAACATCTGAAACGGCTCTGTTGGGTGTTAGTGGTCGCCAGTCCGTTTGTTTACATGGCGCTTCCCCATTTGTTCGGCGGCGGCGATCCAAAATACCCCGAAGCCTTTGCCGCTGGAAACCGTGCGACCTATGTTTCCACGCTGGGACGTCTTGGATCACTCGCGGCAGGCGGCTGGCTGGCCATCATTTGGCGGACTCCCGGCGCTTGGCCGAAGTTCAAGCATCTGTTGATTCCGTGTGCGGTCGTCTCGGGTGTCTTGTTGTTGTTAGATCGTTCGATCCTGCCTATCCTTTCGTTCATGGAGCCAACCCTTGCATTGCTTCTCGGTGCCGCCTTAGTCGGGCTCGCCGCCGGGGGCAAAGACGGACCCCTGCGCAGTGATTTCTTCGCGACCCCCGTGCTGCGCTGGCTGGGGAAATACAGTTACGGCATTTACGTCTATCATCACGCGCTGAAGCCAGTGTGGATTCATTTCCTGTGGGACGGCTGGATCACGCGCATCTTCGGCAGCGGGTGGCCGGCGACCCTCTGTTATACCGCCACCGCCACCGCCGCTTCATTGATCCTTGCGTGGCTCAGTTGGGCACTTTTCGAGGGACCGATTCTTTCGTTGAAATCGCGGTTTGACTATAGTTCCCGCAAGGCTCCGGAATCCGACGCCAAACCTAGCAGCTTGAGCTGATCCAGAATCTGCGCCGCCATTTTCCGGTGTGTTTCCACCGTCGGGTGGCCGTCCGCGACATAGCCGCCGGGGAAATAGTCGAACTGCGCGTAGAAGACATCGCTTTTTCCATCCGCCTTTTCCGCCGCCACGACTGCGGAAATCATTTCCCTCGCCCACGGAGTGAACGGACTCAGCGCGACGATCCGCGCCGTGGGATGTCGCTGCCGGACTTGGGCGATGAGCTGCCGATACGCCTGCTTGAATTCCGTGGAAGCCGCCGGACTCACCGTGCGGTCCGGCCTTTTCAATCCGCTGAAATCGTTGAGTCCCAGACTGATCACCACCAAATCCGCGGCGGGTTCTTCGAATTTCCACGCAGGGCTCTCACTTTCCATCAAACTCCATCTGTAGCGTTCGCCCATCGGATGCTCGCGTTCGCCTTTCCAAGTGCAAACCAGCCCCGAACCTGAACGGCAGACGGCCGTGACCTCCGCGTCCATCGCCTCACCTAACAATGCAGCGTAACTCTTGGCAAAATTCGTCACCGGATACTTCTCCTCCCACGGCAGGGTCACCGCCATTGCCTCGTCGCCCTCCGCCGCCGTGTAGGAATCGCCGATGAACTCGATGCGCTTGCGGTTTAATTTCCCCGGTAAACTCAGCCGCGCGTTCTCGTCCACTACGAAGCCTTCGATCTCCGTCGGATCCTTGAAATTGATATTCCGCCGTTGCAGGCGCACCCGGTGGACGCCTTCGCCGAGATGGTCCGCTAACAAATAAGTCAAATGCGACCCACGTTTCCCGCCGACCACTCGCATGAACTTGCCGTCCACCTCGACGTTGAAGTAATTCCCAGAGTCATTCATCCGCACTTGGATCGCGCTTCCTTGGAAATCCGTGCTCACGGAAAATCCCGGCCATGACGCTTTCGGCCGCACCGGATCCGTCCGGTCCCAACGGCCTGAATAGAGCAATGCCGAGTCAGATGCCGGGACGAAGCGTTCGCCCGCGGCGTGAGAATCCGCGCGTTTGCAACCGGTGCAGTTGCAGACTAGCAGAACCAAACCGACGAGTGTTCGTTTCATATTGGAGTGTTTGTGGTTGCTGCGTCTCGCAGCAACGTGGCCTCTGATAGAAGAATTGCTGCGAGACGCAGCAACCACTTTCCACAGGATCACTCGTCCAGCAACGAGCTCCGCGTGAACAGCGAGATGACGTGGATGCCGCGCGCCTCGATGGCTTGGCGGCCGCCTTCCTCGCGATCGACGAGAACCAGGGCGAAGGCGACTTTTCCGCCCTCGCGCTCGATGGCATCGATGGCTTTTAAGGTAGAGCCGCCGGTGGTGATGACGTCATCAACGACGATGACGGTATCGCCGGATTTGAAATTTCCTTCGATCTGTTTCCCCGCTCCGTGGCCCTTGGGCTCCTTGCGGACGGTGAAAACCTGGAGGGTTTCTTCCGGATGGCGGGTGGCGGAGGTCATCCCGACAGCCAGCGAAATCGGATCGGCACCCAGGGTCATACCGCCGATGGCATCGATCTTGAGGTGCTCGGAATGGATCTTGGAACGGACGGCGTGCCAGCCAAGATCGCCGATGAGATTGGCGCCGAAGGGGTCGAGCGCGGTCATGCGGCAGTCGATGTAGAGGTCGCTTTGTTTTCCTGAAGCAAGGGTGAAGGTTCCGGTGCGGACGGATTTCTTAAGCAGGAGTTCTTTGAGCGCTGACGTGATGTGAAGCATGGTGGTGAGAGTCAGGAGGCAAGGGGCAAGAGTCAAGAGGGAGGGAAAAGGGATCGAAGGGGAAACGTCTTCCATCCACGATCTCCGATCTCCGATCCTCTTCTTTTTGTTGCTCGCCAGCGCGTTGGTCCGGGGCTTACTTTCCCCCAGATGATTTTGGGATTGATTGAACCTTCCGGCCTGATTGAGCAGGGCGGCCCGCTGGTGTGGGTGCTGCTGGGATTGGCGTTTATCGGCTCGGTTTGCGTGGTGGAGCGGATGTTTTTCTTCCACCGGGCGCGGATCAATGTGGGCAATCTGCTGGTCGGGCTGTCGCATCACATCCGGCGGCGGGCGTTCGCGG
Source organism: Verrucomicrobiales bacterium (assembly GCA_038319595.1). GTDB lineage: Bacteria > Verrucomicrobiota > Verrucomicrobiia > Verrucomicrobiales > Akkermansiaceae > Luteolibacter. The sequence continues at coordinate 11,128 of JBBQDJ010000008.1, read as the reverse complement.
AGGCGTTGCACGAAGCGGCCCGTGCGCCGGGACCGGTGGCGCGAGTGGCGCACGCGGCGTTGCTGCGGTATTATTTGACCCGCGCTGACTTGCGGGATGTGGTGCAGGAGGCGGGGCAAATGGAGGTCCCACGCATCGAGAAAAACATCCGGGCCATCCTCGGTGCGGCTTTGCTAGCGCCGCTGGTCGGGATGCTGGGAACCATGGTCGGGATGTTGGAAACATTCCAGAAAGTCAGCGACAAGGGCGGTTTCACCGGTCCGGCGGAGCTCTCGGCAGGGGTGTTTACGGCGTTGATCACCTCGGTGATCGGGCTGACGGTGGCGGTGCCGCTTTACTTGTTTTATCTCTATTTCCTCGGCCGGGCGAAACGGCTGGTGCACCGCATCGAGCGGGCGGGGATCGAGATGGTGAATCTCATCGCGGATGCCCGTGAGGAGGAGGAGTTTGCCCCGTTCCGAGGCGAGTTGACGGGGCACAAGAGGCCGGCGAAATCGAAAAAGGAGCCGGTGAAATGAAGCTGGAAATGACCTTGCCAGAGCGTCCGGGATTTCTGCACGCGGTGCCGGTGCTGAATATTTTCGCGTTGATGCAGCTGTTTTTCCTGCTGGGGCCGGCACTGGTCCTGGAATCGGGCGTGGCGGTGGATCTGCCGCCCTCGAAATTTCAAATGGAGCGTTATCAGGAGTCACTGGTGGTCACGCTGAGTCCGGGGGAGCCAACACCACACATCCATTTCGGACGCGAGGCGGTGACGCAGGCGGAGCTGGCCAGTCGACTCGACAAACTCAAGGCGGACGGCTCCACCACCAAGGCGATCGTCCTGCTCCAAACGGACACGGGCACCCCGGTGGGCGTCGAGCGTGAAATCACCGAACTCGTTCTCAGTAAAGGATTTCGCCTGGCGATCGTCGGCAGAACGCCGCCGGCCACCACGCCGCCGAAACCGCCGCTCGAAAAATGACGGCTCACCCAGTCAAGCAGCGCAGGCCCACAAATTCCCCGGAGTGGGTTTTCAACTGGCGGCCGCTCGGCTCGCCGATCATCCCGAAATTCATTGCATTGGCAGTAGTGGGCATCGCATTCACCTTTTTGGTGACGACGGTGCGCATCCACCTGGTGGTGCCAGAAAAATCCTCCCCGCGAAAGGCTTCGCTGATTTATCTCGGGAACGATGCCCAAAGCCGGGCGCTGGCGCTGCGGGCTCGCGAGGACGGGCCGTTTCCTTCCCGATTTGAACTTTCGGACTGGTCCGAGCTGGCAGGGATCGAGCGGCAGGCGATGGCTGCCGCTGGCTACCAACCGCCGGCCTATGTGCCGGAAATACGCGATTTGTCAGACGAGAACCGGGTGCGGCGTCTGGTCCTCGCCCCCCACGGAGAAGCTTTCTATCCGAAGCGCAAACCGACCGCTGCCAGTGCGCCCGACGCTTCGAAACTCAAGCTAGCTCCATCGCTTTTTCCGCTGTCCGCCGATGCGAAAGGGCTCATGCCTGAGGGAGAATTGCCCGCGTTCGAGGTGGCGGTGGACGACAAGCTTTCGTCCCCTTCGTGGCGCTTCCTCGTATGCCTGAACGCCAACGGCGGAGTGACGGAATGTGTGTCCTTGGGAAAAGGCGGCGAACCGGCCGCCGCCACCCTGGAAGCGTGGTTGCATCGGCTCCGGTTCAAGCCGACACCCGGCAAACCCGCCCGCTGGATCGCCGTGGGTGTCGCATTCACCAACCAACCGATCGATGGACCTGACGCTCGCTGATTTCGTCCTGTTCGTGGTGCTTGGCTCCTTCGCGCTGGTTCCGATCTTTGCGGTCGTCTCCCGGACGCTCCACAGCCGGGTGGAAAAACGGGCACTGGCGAACCGCGTGATTTGCCGGCTTTGCCTGCATGCCTTCGAGGATACCAGCCACGTCCGCACGGTGCACTGCCCAGTTTGCAGCGCGATCAACGAGAAAGGCCGCAGCCGCAAGCTCGGGTGATGGGGAAGTTGATGGTCTCGAGTGGATTGTTGGAAGGGAGAAAATGCTCCACTGCGGTTCTTTCCATCGATCATCGACTCTCAACCCTCAACCGCTTCCCCTTTAATTTAGCGTGCCTTGTCACGGGTTTCCTGCTTTCCCTCGCCCCGCCCACGCTTTTTTTCCGCCCATGTCCACCGAGCTGACCCGAAATTTCTCCATCATCGCCCACATCGACCATGGGAAAACCACGCTCTCCGACCGCCTGATGGGAGCCACCAACACCGTGGCCGTCCGCGATGAAAAAGCCCAACTCTTGGACTCCATGGACTTGGAGCGGGAAAAAGGCATCACCATCAAGTCCCACCCGGTCGCGATGGAATACAAAGCGAAGGACGGAAAAATCTATAAGCTCAATCTGCTAGACACGCCCGGCCACGTCGATTTCTCCTACGAATTCGCCCGCTCGCTCGCCGCTTGCGAGGTTGCGATCCTGATGGTCGATGCCGCGCAAGGCGTCGAAGCCCAGACCGTCGCGACCCTCCATCTCGCCCACGAGCAGCACCTCGGCATCATCCCAGTTCTCAACAAGATCGACCTCCCGGCTGCCGATGTGGAAAAATGCCGTAAGCAGTTAGAGGACATCCTCGCCATCCCCGGCGAGGACGCCATCCCCGCTTCCGCCAAGGCTGGCATCGGCATTGAGGACATTCTCGAAGCCATCGTCGCCCGTGTTCCTGCTCCGGTGGAAAATCCGGACAAGCTCCTGCGTTGCTCGGTTTTCGACTCGATCTACGACACCTACCGCGGCGTTGTTTCCTACGTCCGTGTCTTCTCCGGCACCGTAAAGAAAGGCCAACGGGTGAAGCTGATGCATACGAACAAGACCTACGAAGTCAAGGAAGTCGGCGTCTTCACTCCCAAGATGAGTGCCCGCGAAAAGCTTGTCGCCGGCGATGTCGGCTATGTCATCGCTAACATGAAATCCGCCGACGAGGCGAAGATCGGCGACACCATCACCGACAACACCCACCCGTGCCCCGAGCCGCTTCCTGGCTACAAGGAAATCCAGCCGATGGTTTTCTCCGGCATCTATCCGGTCGAGTCCTCCGACTACGAAGCGCTCAAGGCGGGCATGGGCAAGCTCCAGATTAACGACGCAGCGTTTACGTTTTCCTCGGAAAGCTCGACCGCGCTTGGCTTCGGTTTCCGCTGCGGATTCCTCGGCCTGCTCCACATGGAAATCATCCAGGAGCGCCTCCGCCGAGAGTTTAACATGGACGTGATTTCCACCTATCCTTCCGTCATCTATCAGGTCAGCATGACCGATGGCACGGAACTCATCGTGGACAACCCGACGCTCTTCCCGGAACCGCAGGGCATCCAGGAAATCCGCGAGCCGATCGTGAATGTTTACATCATGGTCCCCGGCGAATACATCGGCGACATGATGCAGCTCGTGTTAGAAAAGCGCGGCGACGTCACGAATACCGAGACCATCGACGACATGCGCGTGATGCTTTCCTGCGTCCTGCCGCTGGCGGAAATTCTCGTCGATTTCAACGACCGCCTCAAATCCATGACCCGTGGGTACGGCTCGATGGACTACGAACACTCCGGCTACCGCGCCGCGAAAATGGTCAAGATGGACATGCTCATCGCCGGTGATCCCGTCGAGGCGTTTTCCACCATCGTCCACCGCGACAAGGCGGAATCCTACGGTCGGGTTCTAGCAGGAAAGCTTAAGGACGTGATTCCGTCCCACCTCTTCGTCGTCGCCATCCAAGCCGCCGTCGGTGGCAAGATCGTTGCCCGCGAATCCATTTCCGCCATGCGCAAAAACGTTACCGCCAAGTGCTACGGCGGCGATATTTCCCGCAAGCGCAAGCTGCTAGAAAAGCAGAAAGAAGGGAAGAAGAAGATGAAGATGTTCGGCAAGGTAAACATCCCACAAGACGCGTTCATCAAGGTGCTAAAAAGCGGCGATTGACCGAACCGGACCGCGAAATTCATCTCGGCTTTCATTCATTTTCTTCCGCAGGAGTTCTCAAAAATTCCCGAATTGCTAAAACGCAAGATTAGTGGATGATCTGGAGATGCGAAAGAATCTTGGCTCGTTTCCAATTTCCACGATGCTCTTGGTATCGGCGCTGGCTTTGGTCAGCTGCGAAAAACTGAAGCTGGCAGCCGCCAAGCTAAAGAATAAGGAAAAGAGCGGAGCCAGCGAAGTGGCGACGCAGGCCACCTACAGCGGCGCACAAATCGCCGATCTCAAAAAGGCGGACTACGCCGGTTTCATCGCGCGGAAGGACGCGCTCGTCGTCGTGGATTTCCATGCGGAATGGTGTGGCCCGTGCAAGATGTTAGGGCCTATTTTGGTGAAGGCAACGGAAGCTCACCCGGGTTTGGTGTATCTTGGCAGGGTGGATGTCGATCAGGCGCCGGATCTCGCGGCGGAGCAAAAGGTCAGCTCGATCCCTGATGTCCGAATTTTCAAGAATGGCGTGGAAGTGGATCGCTTTGTCGGTTTTCCCGGCGAGGCCCAGGTCCTCGATAAATTGGCAACGCTCTCCGCAGGCATTACCCCCAGTACTGCGCCAGCGGTCGCTGCGACTCAAGCTGCCGCGGATCCTGCGGTGAAGCCCTTCTCAAAAGGATGGCTACCACCGGGAGTATCGAGAAAATCTTCGATAACTCCCCCCAATTCCAAGCCGTGAAAAGGCAATTTCCGAGCTTCGTCCTCGCCTTTGCTTGACGCCTAGCAGAATCGCTGCGGTTCTACTAGCGATCTTTACCTTGGGAAACTGGAAAGAGTTGCAAAACCGACGCTTTGAAGGCGTATTTACGCTCCTTCCAACAGCGTCTTCCGGCTTCACAAAAAGCCTGCTCACGTTCAGCAATGGGATCACACCTCGCATGATGAAATTCAAAAGACCCGTTCTCCTGATCTCGGCGATCTTCGCCGGAGGTTCGGCATTCGCCGCTGACAGCCCCAAAGACCCTTTCACCTACCTCGACAACGGGACCATCCGCATCGGCGTGGACAAGAGCCGTGGTGCGGCAATCGGGTATTTCGCGCTGACCAAGGACAAGCGAAACCTGCTGAACCACCACGACGAGGGACGCTTCATCCAACAGTCCTACTACGGCGACGCGGATGGCTCGGTGTGGGGCAAACAACCGTGGAGCTACAATCCGGTGCAGGGTGGAAGTTACAAAGGCGAGGACGCGAAGACCCTGGAATTCCGCCAAACAGAAAAGGAACTTTATGCAAAGGTGGAACCGCTCCACTGGGCGAGCGCCAAGCCGTGCCCCGAAGCGATCATGCAGGAATCGATCACCCTCGGCGGCGCGATCGCCAAGATCCGCCTAAGGATGGACTACACCGGCGAATCACAAAACCGCCAAGCCCACCAGGAAATGCCGGCCATGTTCGTCGATTACGCGTTGCCTCACCTCATGTTTGAAAAGGACGGCAAGCTGGTGAAACATGCGCCAATCACCCTCGGCGCGTCGCTGAAACCAGAGGGCATCGCCTACGACACCGAATGGCTGGCCTACGTGGATGATAAGAACTTCGGCATCGGCATCTACACCCCGGGCACCAAGAATGCGGTCACCTATCGGGCCAAAGGCAACGGCGCCACAGGTCCGGACGGCTCGGCTTGTTCCTACGTGGCTCCCGTCCGCACGCTTCGGCTGGAAAAGGGAACCGTGGTGGATTACGAAATCTATCTAACCATCGGAACACTTGACGAAATCCGTGAGCGCTTTGAAAAACTCCGCAAGAAACCATGAAGCATTTACTCCTCCTGCTGTTGGCGACGATGGGGACCCGCGCGGCAGAACGCCCGCCTAACATTGTCTTCATCCTCGCCGACGATCTCGGCATCACCGACATCGGAGCCTATGCGCGGCATTTTACGGGTGCGAAAGCCGACGACCTTTTCTACGAAACCCCGAACCTCGACAAGCTCGTGGCGGACGGCATCGCATTTTCACAATCGTATGCCAACCAGCTCTGCTCGCCCACCCGCGCCGCGATTCTCACAGGCCGTATCGCCTCGCGCATGGGCGTGAACACCGCCACCCCTAACACGAAGACCTATTTCAACCAGGGTCTCAAGGCGCCGGATGGCTGCGACCCCCATGACGTGATCGATTACAAGGATCCGATTCCCGGAAAACGCCCATGGATCAACGCCACCAGCAACACCGCGCTCGACCCGTCCATCCCCACCTGGCCTCGCGTGCTCGCCACTCATGACTGCGCGTTTCTCGGGAAATGGCATCTCGGCGGCCACGGGGCAACGGATCGTCAGCCGGGCGCGCACGGTTTCCAAGAACTCGCCTACTTCGATGAGGGCGGATCGCCCTATTTCAAATGGCAGGCGCAATGGAACCGAACCGAGCCCTACTTCCCGACCATGCCCGGAAAATTCAAGGTCGGTCAGGCGGGGCCACCGACCGGCCAAGACTACCTAACAGACGACCTCAATGCAAGGGCAGTGCGGTTTCTCCAGGACCGAAGCGCTAACAAAAAACCCTTCGTGCTCTACTACTGCCCGTTCGCGGTGCACACGCCATTGCAAGCTCCTGAGAAGGAAATCAAACGCTTCGCGGCAAAAGCACAACGCGGCCATCTCGGCCATGACAACGCGACCTATGCGGCGATGCTCAAACACCTCGACGATTCGGTCGGTGAGATTCGCGCGACTCTGGAAAAGACAGGACTCGCTAAAAACACGGTCCTCATTGTCACCTCCGACAACGGCGGCGTGGAATACACGGAACCCGCCGCCACCGATAACCAACCGTTCAAGGCGGGCAAGGCTTGTCTCTATGAAGGCGGCGTGCGCGTGCCTAACATTTTCTGGCAGCCGGGACGCTTCGAGGGCGGAAAATGGTGCAACGCGGTGGTCGATTGCACCGATTTCCTTCCCACCGTGGCTGCGCTCACCGGAAATCCAGCTCCGGAAAAAATCGACGGTCAAAGCATGCTGCCATTGCTGGAGAACCCCGCCTCACCCGGACCCGGGCGGACCTTGATCTGGCACTATCCCTTCAACGTGAAAGTCAATCACCCCGACTACGGCACGCCGCTCTCACCACACTCCGCGATCCGTGTCGGCGACGATAAGCTAATTTGGGACTGGCACGGCAAACTCTTGCTCTACAACATCGCGAAAGACCCCTACGAGAAGTACGATCTCGCGCAAGAAATGCCGGAACTCACCATCCAACTCCACACGCAGCTCAAGCAATGGCTCAAGGAAAATGTGGCCCCCCGCTACATGCCGAAGCGGGATGAAACGGTCACCCCGGAAGCCGCCGGCGGCCCGTTTCCCTTCCGCGATCTGCGCTGATCGATCAAATTTCTCAATGCCTATCATCTCAGGCACATCCATGAAATCCATCGCCGCCCTCTTCTGCTCCTGCATCCTCGCCCAGGCACACACCACCCTCGATCTCAAGGTCGGGCATCAAACCGCGCCCTCCGGAGTGGACGATGCGAAACCCCGGCTTTCATGGCGGATGGAGGGCGACGAAAAAGAACTCTCCCAGTCGGCCTATCAGATCCTCGTCGCCAGCAGCGAGGCAAACCTCGCATCCGGCAAGGCGGACCTCTGGGACAGCGGCCAAGTGAAATCGACCACCGCAGATACGATCTACGCCGGAAAGACGCTGCCCTCGTCCGCATCGATCTGTTGGAAAGTCCGCACCTGGGCAGGCGAGACCGCCTCGGAATGGACGCCGCCCCAGCGTTTTCTCACCGCGATTATCGGCGGGCAGCCCACCCAGCCCTTCATTTCCTTCAAGGACGCGTCGCCCTTTCACAAGGATCAGAAAACTTTGTCTCTTCCCCCGGCCCGCTACTACCGGAGCACCTTCAAGCCGGAGAAAAAAGTGGTCCACGCCATCGCCTACGCCACCGCCCTCGGCATTTACGAACTTCAGGTCAACGGCCAACGCGTCGGCGACGCGTATTTCACGCCGGGTTGGACGGATTACCGGAAACGCGCCTACTACAACACCTATGATCTAACGCACCTGTTGAAGGAGGGTGAGAACGCCATCGGTGCGGTCGTCGCCGACGGTTGGTATGCCGGCTACGTCGGCTACGGCAAACTGGTCGGTTACGGCCCATACAAGACCGGCCGCAACATTTACGGCAAGACCCCGTCGTTGATGGTTGAAGTCCATCTAACTTACGACGACGGCAGTCGCAAAGTGATCGGCACCGACACGACTTGGAAGACCACCACCGGCCCGGAACTCGAAGCGGATTTCCTGATGGGCGAGACCTACGACGCTCGCAAGGAAATGCCCGGTTGGGCCAGCGTTGCCTTCGATGATTCCAAATGGGAACCGGCCATCCTCGCGCCGGACAACGGCTCGGTCGTCCAACCCTTCAGCGATGCCTTCATTAAAAACGAAAACCGCGAGTTCGGTTTCATCCGCCCACCTGTCATGCAGGCCTATCCTGCGCAGCCGGTGCGCATCTCTCAGGAGCTTCCGGCGAAGACCGTGAAACCGCTCAAGCCCGGCACCTGGATCTTCGATCTCGGTCAAAACTTCGCCGGCAACGTCCGTCTCAAGGTGACCGCCAAAGCCGGAGATAAATTCGTGCTGCGCTTCGCCGAAATGCTCCATCCCGATGGCCGCCTGATGACCGAGAATCTGCGCCAGGCGCGCGCCATCGATACCTACATCGCCAAGGGCACCGAAGGCGAAACATGGACACCGCGATTCACCTACCATGGTTTCCAATTCGTCGAGGTCACCGGCTTCGATAAGGAGCCGCCGCTCGATGCCATCACCGGACTTGTTCTGCATTCCGACACCACCCTAACATCCAGCTTCGAGTGCTCTGATCCGGTGGTGAACAAGGTCTTCCAAAACGCCGTCTGGACCCAGCGTGCGAACTGGATCGAGCTGCCCACCGATTGCCCGCAGCGCGACGAGCGCCTCGGCTGGTCTGGCGATGCGCAGATCTACGCCGCATCGGCCGCCATCCACGCCGATGTCGCCGCCTTTTTCCGCAAATGGCTGCGCGAGCTGGAGGAAGCAATCACCAAAGAAGGCTTCTATCCGTCTTACGCCCCCTACCCTTTCGGCCATGGCGGAGCCGTCCACGGCACGGCTTGGTCGGATGTGGGCGTCATCCTGCCGTATTCCATTTGGAAGGCCACCGGCGACAAGGCGTTTTTCACCGATCACTGGCCGGCGATGACCCGTTTCATGGAAGCCCGCAAGGCCCTTGACCCGGACTTGAAAGGCAAAGCGTTCGGTGCTCCTTGGGGCGATTGGCTCAACCTCAACGATCCGACTCCCAATGAATACGTGGAGCTTGCGTATTTAACCATGTCGTCGCGAAAGATGGAGGAAATGGCAGCGGTTCAGGGACTCAAGGACGAGGCTGCCAACTATCACAGCTGGGTGGAAACGACGCGCGCAAATTTCCGCAAACGATACCTGCAAGCCGACGGCACGATCAAACCCGAATCGCAATCCGCCTACGTGCTCGCGCTCGACTGCGGCCTTCTCACTGAACCAGCCGAACGTAAGAAGGCGGGCGACCGTCTCGCCGAACTAATCCGCTCCAAGTCCGGCCCTGAAAACACCGGCATGACCACCGGCTTCCTCGGCACCAAGCCGCTGTTGCCAATGCTCACCGATACCGGCCATCTCGATCTCGCGGTCTCGATGCTCCAGTCCCGCAAATATCCCTCGTGGGGCTATGAAGTGAAAAACGGTGCCACCACCATCTGGGAACGCTGGAATTCTTATACCGAGAAACACGGCTTCGGTGGCGAGGACGGCAAGATGAATGCTGCGATGAATTCTTTCTCCCACTATGCGTTCGGTGCTGTCACCGAGTGGATGATGACCACGCTGGCCGGCATCGCGCCGTTAGAACCCGGCTACTCGAAGATCCGTCTCTATCCGCATTTTCCACTGGCCAATGCGACCTCTGAGACGGAAACCATTTCCTGGATCAAGGCCCACCACGATTCCCCCCACGGCCGGATCTCGGTGGCTTGGAAACGCCAGGACGACGGTTCGCTGCTCTACGAAGCGACCCTCCCACCGAATACCACCGCCGAGCTCACCTTGCCGAAACGCTCGCCATGGAGCGGGACCGATGCCGGACTTGAAACGAAAACCCTCAAGCCGGGCGCCCATCGTTTTGAAGTGAAATAACAGTTTCCGCTGCGTCCGGGCCCTAAAAACCCGGTGCTGCTCACGAGGCAACCACTTCCGCCAAACTCTTTGTTGCACTTTCCCCGCCCATCCGCAGAATCCCGCCATGGAACTCGACCTCCTCGACGTTCAATTCGACCTTCGAAACATCAAACCGCGTGAGCTTGAAGAAGCTTTCGAGGATCCTTTTTCCGTCCGTTTCCTCCCTGACAACGAGCGGTCCGACGGCGCATCCCGCTACTACGCCCTGGGCCGCACGGTCTCGGACCGGTATTTGTTCTTCTCCTTCTGGACGGACGGCAAAACGAACCGGGTCGTCGCCGCGCGTGAAATGTCGGATGCCGAGCAGAAATTCTACGATCGCAAATACGCGGAGTTCCGCTGATCACCTTTTTCCATTCCCATGAACGCCGTCACCCGTTGGACCGATATCCCCGATTTTGAAGATGAAGCCGCCGAGGCCCGGTTTTGGGAAAGCCACGAACTCGACGGCAAGCTGATGGCGGCCTCCGTCCATGAGGCGGATTCCCGTGAATCCACCACCATCACTTTGCGTTTCGACCCGCGGATGCTTTCACGGATCAAGCGCATCGCCCGCGGCCGTTTCCTAAACTATCAGTCGATGATGAAGCAATGGCTTGCAGAGCGGCTGGAAGATGAAATGCGCAAGCTCTGAGCATGGCGCAGCTTTCACGCAGCCCGAAGTTCTGGCTCGGGGCGTTTCTGCTCTGGTTCACCGTCCTCTGGATTTTGTCGTCCGGGACCCACCCGAACCTGCCGACACCGGAGATCGCGAATTTCGATAAAATCGAGCATTTCGGCTACTTCTTCGGTGGCGCCGGCCTTTTTTCCGCCTGGCTGTTCCGACGGAATCCGGAAAAACCGAACTGGCGGGCGATCCTCGTCCTCACGGTCATCGTAGTCGGCCTGACCGGTTGGCTGGACGAGTTCCACCAGGGTTTCATCCCG
>JBBQDJ010000007.1:0-18301 GCA_038319595.1 Verrucomicrobiales bacterium | reverse complement strand
CGCTCTGGAGCTTCGCCTGCTCCGAACTACGGGGAAGCGCGGAGCGCGGAGTCGAGAGGCGACTTTATCCACAAGATGAAGATTTCTCTCAAGGAACTGAGAGAAACGATGATTTGGCTTAAAATCATTTCCCGGAAGCTGCTGGTCTCTGACCAGGTAGTGTCCACAACAATTACGGAATGCGATGAACGGATTGCGATCTTCGTTAGCAGCACAAGGACTGCGGATGGAGCTTCTTAATTTTCTGCAAATCAAAAATCAACAATCGGAGTTCATCAAACGTCAATGAAGCCTCTGTGGGTGGGCCGAGGGGCTGATGCTGATCGTAGAGCGGCGTCGGCCGCCGGTTTGATTGATGATTGATGATTGATGATTGATGATTGATGAATGATGATTGATGATTTTGGATTGATGATTGATGATTTTTGACGGGGAGAAGAGGATGAAAGGTTCACCCATGGGTCTCGTCACGGGCTTTGCCTGCGCGGATAGGCACCGGCAGCGGGCATGGCGATTCCCGCTTGGTCGGCCCAGGTCCGGGCGGCGGTGGGATCCTGTCTTGCCCACATTCTCAATAAGCGATTGGTGGAGGTCTGACGCTCCGCCGGATCACTGATTTTCGCGGCCATGGCCATCGCGTTCTGCGGTTGGGACTCGAGAAGGGATTCCGCCGCGACTGTCCGCAAGTGGTCGCCCGCGGGACCCTGCGCCTGCTGCTCCACCCAGGCACTGAGGTCCGTCGGTGAAACCAGCGTCCATGAACGGACCACCTCATCCAAGGCTTCATCCTTGGCCGGTGAGTCCGCCAATCCCATGGTCCAGGCCAGTGCGCTTTCGGGCTCGGTTCCCGCCCAGGTGGACGCGATCTCGGGGATCGCCTCGCTGCGGATTTCACCTTCCGGAAAACGTTCGGCCCACGCAGCCGCTACTTTCGGATCACTGTCTGACCACAGCGAAAGCAGGGTCGCGGCGGATTGACCTTGGAGGCCTTCCGGCAGCGTCATGACCCACTCGGCTGCGGCTTGGGGATCTTGTGACCCCCACGATCCGATCAGTGCCTCGGCGAGGCCCGCCGCCGCGGGTCCGGTCAGTCGGGCGTTCACCCAAGCCGCTGCTTCGGTTGGAGATTGCACACACCACTCCGTGACCAAACTCGACAGCGCATTGGTCCTGCGGTCTTCGTCAGGCAGGGAATCGATCCAAGCCGCGGCGGCCAGTGGATCGCGATCTGCCCACGCATCGATTACCGCGCTGGTGGCGCCCTCGGAAAGCACGCCGTTGGGCAGATTGGCCACCCACTGCGCGGCGGCCGCAGGATCATTGGCTGCCCATTGGCCGGCAATCACGCCATAGCACTCGCCGGCGACGGGGCCTTTCAAATGGTCACCCGCCCATTTCGCTGCGGCCACCGGATCACGCCCAGCCCAGCCGCTGAAACAGGCGTCAAAGGCTTCCCGCTTCAGATCGCCCGCCGGCAGGGTGCCCGCCATTTCGAGCGCCGTGAGTGGATCGCTTTTCCCCCATTCTTCCATCAGCGCGACCGTTAGAGCTTTACGCTCGGCGTAGTTGGTCATGGAAAGCGCCGTTTTCCAGGCGGCCTGCGGATCCCCGCCCACGAGTTGCCGCGACTTTTCCTCCAAACGACCGCCACCGCCCGAGCGGCTGCCGGAAAAGCTGGTGGCCGGCGTGCGACGTGCGCGGGATTTCCCGGGCGGAGCCGTCTCCGCTGCCGTGGCGTCCGCGGTTGCGGCCGATTTGCCGGACTTGATGAGCCACGCGGTTTGGGTGATGCCGCCACCGAGCAGCACTCCGAGCACCAGCACCACGAGAGGATTTTTGGAAAAGGATGTCATTGTGAGTGGCGAGCATGAAAAAAGGCCGCAGTTCCTGCAAGGCAAGAGCTGCGGCCCGGAGAAATTATCGGAGCCTGTGAGGAATCCGGAGGCAGAGGTCAGTCTTGTTCGTCCTCGCCGTCACCGTCGTCATCGTCGTCTTCGTCGTTGTTCTTGCCGTCACCGTCGATGTCGTCGTCGTCGTCGTTCAAATCGCCGTCGCCGTCCACGTCATCATCGTCGCCGTTTAGTTCGCCGTCGCCGTCCACGTCATCATCGTCGCCGTTCAAATCGCCGTCGCCGTCGGTGTCATCATCGTCGCCGTTCAACTCGCCGTCGCCATCGGTGTCATCATCGTCGGCGTCGAGAACCGCGTCGCCGTCGATGTCGTCCTCGTTCAGCGCGTCGTCGGATTTTCCGTCGCCGTCGATATCGTCTTCCGCTTTGGCAGCGTCCTTTTTCCCGTCGCCGTCGATGTCGAGCTCGGAATCGGAGTCATCCGCCGCGCCGTCCGCATCGATGTCGAGTTCGGCCACCGCACCGTTTTTCAGACGGTCACCGACAAACTTGCCTTTGAATGGCCCGCGCAGGCAGATGCCGCCGTCCACGTTGCGATCGGAGCCATTGGGAATGCCGTCACCGTCCACATCGGAATCGACGCGATTGGCGATGCCGTCACCATCGAGGTCGCGGGATTTGGCGTTGGCTTGGCTCAGGCCGAAGGTGGCGATGAACGCAGCGGTGATCGCCAGACTTTGAAGAAGGCGGGGCTTGTGGTTTTGGATTGGTTTCATGGTTGTAGACAGGTTGGGGTGTGGGATTTCAGGGATCAACTCCTGCGAGTGGGTGATGGATACGCGGAATCTTCTGACCTGTCGATGGAGGAAAAGTAACGGAATGGAAATGGGAGCCGGCCGCAAGGCTTCAAGGGCAGCTCTGTTCCGGGCTGGCGCCCCTCTCGGCGAGGCATCAGATCTGTTGCGTTTGACGCGGGAGAAGCGCTTGGGAAGGGTAGAATCCGGGATGAGCAATTGGGGGCATTCGACGAGTCCATTCAGGTTCAAATGGGAGAAGTGGTTTGGATCCAAGCTGACCTTTTTTGGTAGGACTTGTCTTGCCGGAACTAGGCAGCCTGTTACTAATTCACGTGCTGGCCTGCATCTTGATACCCCCCATCACTCATGACAGAACCTGGACCGCTCCAACCGCTCTCGCCCTTGCAGGTCGCCATGCTGCGTGTCTCGCTGGATGGTTGCAGCGGCGAGAATGTGGAACAGGCGGAAATGGATTTCGCTGATGGGGTATCGATGGCAGAGGTGGAAAGTGCTTGGATTTCAACGGTCAGGCGGACCGGGATTTTGAATCGTGGATTTTTGATCAGCGATGGGGAGCCCTGTGGCACCATTGCTTTGGCAACGGTCACCCCGCTGTGGAAGCTGGAGGAGCAGCCTGCCTCTTGGCTGGATTGGCTGGCGGCGGATCGGCTGCAAAGTCTGCCGCTGAATGGGGGTCAGCCATGGCGGGCGGTGCTTTGGCCGGAAATGAGGAAGCTGGTCTGGACCTTTCACCACGCCCTCCTCGACGGTCGATCAATCGCTGCGATCATTCGCTCCTTCCAAGCGAATCTGGATGGCAATGCCCCACCCGTTGATCTGGGATTGGCCGTTGCTGCGATGCCGACTCGGAACGAAATCGCAGCGGCGCTTGAGTTTCACCGCAGCGAGTTTTCCGCTGTGAAGCCGTGCGAACCCGAGTTCCCCAGCGATGAGGATGGTGTCCCGGCCTGCGTCCAATCGACCCTCGGCGTCGAGATGGTGGCCCGCCTTGAATCTGCCGCTAAACGGATGGAGGTGACCGCAGCCACCGTGCTGACATGGGCATGGGGGCAGGTGATCGCAAGCGCGGCGGGCGTGAAGGCGGCGGCAGTGGGTCAGGTGCGCTCGGGGCCACCGACGCCGGGCTTGGCCGGATTCACCATGAACATCGTTCCGCTGGTGATCGACCGTGCCCAGCCCGGCAAGGTGACTTCGGTTCTGCAGGATTTCCGAAATCAACTGCTGAAGCTCAGGGAGATCGAGTCGGTCTCGCCGCAGGATCTAACTTCCGGGGTGTTCAGTGAAGCTGGCGGCCCCTGGCCTGGCGGTGGGGTCATGATCCAGCGCGGAGATTTGTCCCATCAGGTGGGATTGACCCAAGTGATCAAGGGCTTGACCTTACATGAACAAAGCGGCGAGCGGTTGCTGGCAAGTGCGTGGATCCATCCCGAGCTGCTGATGGAAGTCGTGGTCAATGGACATCCGTTCGGAGTCCGTGCGGCGCAGTCATTGCTGGATCACTGGGTACAAATTGTCAGAGCCATCGCGGATGCCGCTTCGGATGATCCACAAACTCTCTGCGCGCTGCCATCAAAGGGTTTGGCAGAACTCACCACATTGGAGAACGGGGGCGCGCCTACCGCGCATTTGCATCTGGCACAGGCATGGAACGAGTCTCTGGTTAGATTCGCATCGCACACCGCTTTATGGACGCCGGAAAGTCGATTGACCTTTGCGGAACTGGGTGCACAGGTCAGCCATCTGGCAGCTCTTCTGATCGAGGCCGGCATCAAGTCCGGGCAAGCTGTCGCCAGCATCCTTCGGGACCGGAAATACCTCGCGTTGGTTCTGCTGGCTCTCGCCCGGACAGGTGCGGTCAATGTGCCGCTGGATCCCGCGCTGCCGAGGAACCGCCTGCGCATGATCATCGATGATGCAGATCCCCGTCTGGTGCTGATCGACACGCAGGAAGACCGTGGAATGTTTACCCAACCCTCCATCGTCGTCGAGGGTGCGGTCGGGAAAACCTGCACCGCAGAGCTGCCGGATGACCCACGGGCGACACTTTCAATCCTCTATACCTCGGGCTCCACGGGCACGCCGAAAGGCGTGTTGATGGTTCACGGCGGTGTCACCAACGAGGCGCTTGGCATCGCTAATCTCGTTGGCATCGGCACCGGAGACCGACTGCTGCAGTTCGCCTCCCTCGGATTTGACGCCTCCCTGGAGGAATTGCTGGCGAGCCTGCTCAGCGGGGCCACCTTGGTGCCTCGACCGGAGAATCTCTCCACGGATCTGGACGAATTCCAATCATTCATCCGCTCCGCGGGCATCACCATTCTCGATCTATCCACGGCCCACTGGGCAGCGTGGTGTGCCTGGATGGTTTCTGGGAAAGAACAGGTTCCTGACAACGTGCGAGCGGTCATCATTGGTGGCGAACGCGCGTCGGCCGCTGCCATCAAGAACTGGTTCACCGCCGGAGGACGTCAGCATTTGCTCGTCAACACCTACGGTCCCACGGAGGCCTCCATCGTTGCCACGGCCGAGCTGATTCATGGGGAATGGAACGAACCCGGAGATCCCGCCATCGGCCGGCCATTGCCCGGAGTTCTCGCCAGGGTGTGCGATGCATCAGGAAATGTCATGCCGCCCGGTGCCGCAGGGGAACTCTGGCTCGGCGGTGTCGGTGTGGGCGATGGCTACTGGAGGGATCCTGAGCTGACCACCGCCTCTTTCCAGAGTGCCGAGGGCGTTAGGTGGTATCGCACCGGTGACCGTGCTTGCTGGGATCAGACCGGCAAGCTTCGTTTCCTCGGGCGGCGGGACGATCAGCTTAAAATCCGCGGCAATCGTGTGGAACCGAACGAAGTCATCCGGGTGCTTGAAAGCTTCCCCGGTGTTTCCACTGCCCATGTCGGGGCGGTGCCGGGGCATCATGGTTCCGTCCTTCTTGCGGGATGGATCCGTTGGGATGAACCGCCCGCCGATGGTTGGCCAGGATTGCTCGATGCCCATGCAGCCGGCCATCTCCCGATCGCCTCCATCCCCACCCGCTGGGCTGCCGTCGATGATTTCAAACTCACCGAACGGGGTAAGCTCGACCGCAGGAGCCTAACAACTCCGCACTTGACCGCCAGCATCCAGCCGACCTCCGGTCCTCCCGCCACGCTTACCGAAAAACGTCTTGTCGGAATTTGGTCGGATTTGCTGGGTCTTGAAACCATTAACCGGGATGAATCGTTTTTCGAAATGGGCGGACATTCACTCGCGGCGCTCCAGCTCTTCGCAAGCATCGCACGGGAGTGGCAGGTCCGCATTCCCATGGCAGTCCTGATCCAGGCCCCTACGCCGAGGCTGTTAGGCAAGGTGATTGATCGTGAGGTCAATGCCGACCTCACGCCGCGGCACGCACGATCCGTGATCATCCCGATCAGGGCGGAAGGTCATCTCATTCCCTTGTTCTGTATCCACGGGGGTGATGGCGGCGTTTTCTTCTATCGGGATCTTGCTAACGAATTTCCTCCCGGGCGTCCGATCCTCGCGATTGAATCACCAGCTCTTGCCGCGGATGGGCGGGTGAGGTCCGTATCCGTGGAGGACACCGCGCGGACCTACCTCGCCGCCCTCCGCCTTCACCAGCATCACGGTCCCTATTACCTCGCAGGCTATTCACACGGTGGGCTTCTTGTCTTTGAAATGGCGCGCCAACTCCTTGCCGTTGGCGAGACGGTGGCGTTTGCCGGGCTATTCGACACCATGAACCCGACTGCGCCGATCCGTTCCTATCACTTTATGGAGCGAATGAAGGTTTTCTGGGGCACATTGAATCATCTGACTTGCTCACGCCGCGTCATCGCCCTGATGGCGCGGGCCCACCAGGGTCTGCGCACCCACCGCCGGGTGAAACGGGAAAGATGGCTGGCACGCAACGCCGGC
The DNA here is from genome assembly GCA_038319595.1 of Verrucomicrobiales bacterium. Lineage (GTDB taxonomy): Bacteria > Verrucomicrobiota > Verrucomicrobiia > Verrucomicrobiales > Akkermansiaceae > Luteolibacter. The sequence goes on along the minus strand of JBBQDJ010000007.1, from coordinate 11,715 downwards.
ATCACCGAGCCTCATAGCGGCATGCGTATGCTCCAGGTCCGCGAAGCTCACTGGGACTCGATGTTGCTCTATCAGCCCTTGGTTCTCGACTGCCATGTCACTCTTTTCAAATCACGGGTGCCAGATGACAAGTTCCTCGTCCCCGAAGACAACGGCTGGGGAGCCTTGGCGAAATCTCTGGAAATCGTCCTGGTTTCCGGTGAACACCTTGCGATTTTCTCACCTGAGCATGTTTCCCAGCTCGCTGTGGAGATCTCAGGCCGGATTCCGGATGAGGCTGGATCTATCAGCTGACTCCTCACAGGGCGTCCAATCAGAGCTCATGAAAATTCTTGATAGAGTCATCCACAGCCTTCGCTGGAGACTGTTGAAATCTGATTCCGGAGTTTTACTTTTGCGGATGACTTGCTGGTTCGCCTCACGCATCGCCCCCTACTCACCACCTCATTGCGAGCTTCCGCCCGAGCGGCTCAAAGCATGGGTGAAAGTGACGGCAGGGACCTCTACGATCCCAGGAACAGGCATGGGGCTTTTTGCCGAAGAACGCGTCGGGCACGGTGTCACCATCGGCGAATACTCGGGGGATGTCGTCGATTCCCTTGTCAAATGGCTACGGCTCCGCAATGCCGAATACCTCGCCCTGACAGAAGATCGATCCATTTCCATCGACGGACGACGACACCCGGAAATGTTGATGCGGTATGTGAACCATCACCCGAGCGAGAAAGCGGTAAACATCCGCTTCCGCAGCGAAGGCACCCGTGTGTTTCTTGAAACCACCAAGCCGGTCGGTGCAGGTGAGGAATTCTTCGCGGACTATGGTGATATGTATTGGCTGTTGTTAGGAATCATGCCACACGCCCCCTAAATCACCCGGGACGGCGCTGGGTGAGGAAATGAGGGCTGCGCGGCGGATTGTTGTGAAAATCTAACAAATAAATAAATGGCAAAAGACAAGTCTGACGCACAACAGATTTTTGGCCAATGGATGGAATGGTTAGGCAGAAGGTTTTCGACTTCGAATGTACCAGTGACCCGAATGAAGGTGAGTCGGTGTCCGACAGCTCGGAGCTGCCCGAAGTTCAATCCTCAGATTGCCTTTTCAAGAGAACGATAAACCCTGAACTCCGGACAGATTTCCGCCGAGCCAATCATCCGTGGGTTTCGGCAATGACAGATCGCCATCGAACTACGCTTCGGCTTGGAATTTCCCGGTGCCGACGAGGCGTTCGAAAATGGGCGAAGCCATCAGCGTAGTGATGACGGCCATGATGACGAGGGTGGCGAAGAGCCCCTCGCTGATGATGCCTTTTTGCAGGCCGATGTTGATGATGATGAGTTCCATCAGGCCACGGGCGTTCATCAGGGTGCCGATGCCGAGGGCCTCGCGGTTAGAAAGTCCGGTGGCGCGGGCGGCGAACCAGCAGGCGACTCCTTTGCCGAGGATGGCGGCGACGAGGACGGCACCGCACATCAGCCAGAGGAAGGTGGAGTTGAGCAGGCCGATCTTGGTGTTGAGGCCGGAGTAAGTGAAAAATAGCGGCAGCAGGAGGGCGACGGTGAGCGGCTGGATGCGGGCAATGAGGTCGCGGCTGACGATACCGCGCGGCATGGCGGCCCCCATGACAAAGGCGCCGAAGACGGCGTGGAGACCGATTTTGTCAGTGAGGTAGGCACCGAAAGACATCAGGGCGAGGCCGATGACGAGGCCTGCTTCGTTAAGCGCGTCGTCGGTGACGAGCCATCTCTGGAAGCGGGCGAGGATGGGCCGCACGATGGCGAGGGTGATGGTGACGTAGGCGATACCGCCGCCAATATTGACTAGGGCGTGGGACCAGTTGTTATCGAAGCTGGCGAGGACGAAGGCCAGCAAACACCAGGCGACGGCGTCGTCAATGGCCCCCGCGCCGAGCGCGACGGTGCCCATGGTGGTGCCGGTAAGTTTCTTGAAATGGATGATGCGGGCGAGCATCGGGAAGGCCGTGATGCACATCGACGCGCCGAGGAACAACATGGCTTCGGTGAGGGAGGTTTTTTCCGGGAAGAGCTGGGTGTGGTGGAAAAACAGGTAGGCCAGGCCCGCGCCGAGGACGAAGGGGGCGACCATCCCGGCGATGGACACTGCGATGGCGCTTTTGAGCTTTTTCTGAACGATATCGACCCGGAATTCCATGCCGACGACGAACATGTAAAGCGCCAGCCCGAGTTGTGAGGCGGGGAAAAGATAGCTTTGAGTGTCGCGGAGGCTTTGAGTTTGATCCCATGGGAACAGCCATGCCTGCGCCTGAGGGGCGAGCAGGCCAAAAAGCGAGGGACCGAGAAGCACGCCGGCGATCATTTCCGCGACCACCTGCGGCTGGCCGAACTTGGCGGCGACCGAGCCGACGAGGCGGCAGAAGAGGAGAATGCACCCGAGTTGCAGGAAAAATTGGACAGCAAGATCGAGGTTTTTCATCCGTGAAAATCGGCTACCGTTTCTCAATGGCCACCAGCGTGATGTCGTCCATCTGCGGACCTTCCCCGGTGAAGTTTTTCAGATCCGCCTGCATCCGGACGAGGATGGCTTCAGCCCCTAACGGAGCAGCGAGGCGGAAGGCTTCGGACATCCGCTCCATGCCGAACTCTTCTTCGTGCAGGTCCACGGCTTCCTTCACGCCGTCGGTGTAAAACAGCACGCAGTCTCCGGATTTCATTTCAATTTCAAAATCCCGGGTCACCCGCTCGAACACCGCGCCACTGTCGATGCCGAGGGCAAGGCCGGGAGAGCGGAGGAGCTCGACCTTACCGGTTTCCCGGCGGAAGAGCAGTGCCGGATCATGACCGGCACGGCAGAGTGTTAGGGTGCCGGCTGCGGCGTCGAGAATGCTGTAGGCCATGCTGATGAACATGTCTTCGCGGATGTCTGGGAACAGTTGACGGTTGACGGCGGCCATCGCGATGGAGGGTGAGTTTTCCGCCGGTGCGACCGACCGCAACGCACTGCGGCACATCGCCATGAGCAGTCCGGCCGGCACGCCCTTTCCACTAACATCCGCGATGACGATGCCGAATTTATCCTCGCCCAGCGGGATGTAGTCATAGTAATCGCCGCTGATGATCCGCGCCGGGACGTTGGTGCCGCTGATCCGGAACCCGGATACCACCGGATCCTGCTGCGGCAGCAAAATGCGCTGCACTTCGCGGGCGTTCTGCAGCTCACTTTCCATCGCCCGCTTTTCATGGGCTTCCCGGTGGATGCGGGCGTTGCCGATGGCGAAGGATGATTGCTCGGCGGCCGATCGGAAGACCGCGAAGTCGTTGGCCGTGAAATTTCCATCTTCATGGCAGCGGGCCACCACCAGCACTCCGAGGTCCTTGTTCGCGTGCCGCAGAGGCGAGAGCAGAGCCGAGACATTTCCCTGATAGAGTGTAATGGGGTTGTGGGTGGACGCGTGGCTCTTCACATCCGTGAGGTGGATCGGCTCGCCGACGCGGAGGCAATGGCCCAGAATTCCTTCGGTCATCGCCACGCGGGCCAGACGGACATGGCTTTCGAGCGCGCGCGGATCACGCTCCGCCCGTTTTCTCACCTCCTCCGGGATCCCGATGAGCGTCGGGCAGTCCTCCGAGATATAGGAAGGGTGGAGGAAGTCGTTTTCGGGATTCAGGAAATAAATCGCACCTCCCCGGGCGCCGACCACTTTATCGATGCCGTCCACGATGATCCGTGAAAGCATGTTAGAAGAGGGGTCGTTCTCGATGGCCAACCCGAGGTCATGGAGGAAAGTGAACATCCGCTGCTCCTCGCATTCCAGATCGTTGAATCTGCGGCGGATCGATTTCGCCCGCCGCCGTTGTTTGCCCAGCGCGATGGCAAGGACGACGATCACCAGCGCGCAGATGACGTAGGGAATGACGGTGAGCGGAGGCATCGCGGGATTCAGAAATTCAGATGCATCTTGGGAGGCCCGGACTAGTCGGGGGAAGGGCCTGGCTCCTTCAGCTTTTCCTTCAATTCGCTCTCCAACACCGCGACCACGCCGGCAAAAGTCCCGGCGTTCTTCTCATTCTGGGCGGCCAATTCCAGATGGGCTTCGAGCACGTGTTTCGCCCGCAGCAGGGAATTGACCATCGAAGGTGGTTCCTGGCATTTCAGCTCCGCGCGGATGATGTCGATGGTGCCGCGCCAGACGGCCTCCGGAGGATCGATTTCCATCAGAAAATCCAGTCCCAGATCCTCGAGCGAGCGACAGTTCCGCGAGTTGGCGTCCGCGATCTGCAAGCCCGCATTTTCATGCGTGGACAGCCGCGCCGCCATCCCGGCCAAGGTACCCATGAACGTAGAATCCATCCCGCTGCAGCCACCCAGATCGACCACCAGACATTTTTCGCCCGCGGCGATTCTCTGGTCTCCGAATTCCTTCATCGGCGGGCTGTTCAAAAACGAACCTTTGCCTTCACAGCGGATCCAACTGAATCCATCGAAGATACCGGTCAAAATGGGGCATTCCGTACTCACTGACAAAAAACCGTTGTTCCATCAACGGCGGGAAGTCTGGGACTATAAAATCGGAGCGGCATCTGGTCAATCATCCATCTCGAAATTTGCCGGGTCATTGCCAGAGGTAGGATTTCTCGGTGGCAATGGGTTTTCCGCCGCGTTGCAAGGTCGCCTTCCAAGCCAGCACCCTGCCACCTTTGAAGTAGTCCTCACCGATGACCGCGAACTCCGCCTTTCCGTCCTTGGTTGCCGAGGGAAACGTTCTAACCATTCGTTTCACCAGACTCGCCGTCGCTCCCTGTTGGTATTCGAAAATCAGCTCGACCTCGCCGTGGCCTTGGCCCTCCGGGTCGTTCCAGATCAAGGTGTAATACTGCCCGAGACGGTTGCGGCGCTCCTCCATGCTTACCGCTCCGAGCAGGCGCCGGGATTTTTCCATCCTCACCATCGGCTCCTCCGCCGTCTTGGGAACTTGATCCCTGAGCTGGAATTGCTTGACCACCAACGGTTCGGGCGTCCGCGCACAGGCGCTGAGCAGGAGGACCACAAGAAAACTGGAACAGAGCTTCACCCCCGGATTCAATCACCGCGGGGAGGAGTTTCAAGGAACAAGACAGCCTCCCGTTGGATTACTCCTTCTCTGCCGGGGGTTGCTGCTTCAAGTCCTCCTCACTCGGCGGCAACGGCACCTTCGTCTCCGGCGGAGTGGGAAAGGTGTCGGTCGTCGGCGTGACCGGTGGCACTGGAATGTTGGCACCCGGTGCGTCCGGATCGATCACGGTCGGAATGGCACCCTCCGGTGGCAGTCCCGCTGGATCGATGGGTGGCAAGGGCAGCCCCATGCCCGATCCGGGCAGCGGCGGATAAACCTGGTATTCATTGGTGCCGGGAATGGGGGCCGGTGGCGCGGCGTTCGGGTTTTCCAACATCACTGCGGGCACGAATCCGATGTCCCCGCTGTCCAGCTCCACTTTGACATAGCTGCCGCTGTTGGAGATCACCTTCATCGAGGTGCCGCGCGCCAGGAGCCGGTCCGCGTCTGCGTCGCCACTCGGTTTGACCTTGAAAAACGCGGTGTTGTCGATGGAGGCCCGGACAAACTCCCCGGCCGAAAAAGCCGGCCCCGAAGTGACTTTCATGCCCCGCTCGGACCCTGGCGCGCTGAGCGGATCGAAACCGCCACTGCTGCTGATGGGGGCGTTCATGCTATCGCACGCTGCCAAGCTAATGGCGGCGAGGGCGGAAAAAACCGGGATGCACTTCATAGTTGCAGGAATCTGACATGACTTGAAGATCCGGTCAACGTCATTTCGGCTGGTTCTGGCCGCCTATTGGCTGCTTCTCAAGCACACGGATCGGGGCCAACCGTCTCTCCGCCGGGTGATATGTCTTGCAGGATGGTCTGCGCCGTTTCAAAACGACCTCGACAAATCACGTGGGCGTCATGGAATCCGGTTAGAACCCGGAGCTGTCGCGCAGCGGTATCCGGATACAAATCCCCACACAGCCAATCGTCCGCAAGGCCGGTGAAGGCGGGGAGGAGGCATGAAGCCGGGAGCCCGAATACTTGGCCCCTCGTTGGCTCGTCACTCGTCCGCCATTCACCCGGCGAAACGGGGCAGTGGTCCTCCGCGAAAGGGGATCGACGAGGGAAGATCGCGGGCGTTTGTCTGCGGTCCTCTCTTCGTGAGACAGACAGAATACCGAAGAGAAAACATGAAACTAAGCCAATCGCAGCGGGGATTCCTCCTCGTCGTCCTGGCAGGCACTTGCCTGCTTCCCTCCGTCTCCAGCGCCGCCACCACCGTGGTCGGCACCGGGCCGGATACATCTTACCTCGTGCTGGAATCGCCGAACCTCGGTGTCCGGACCTACGAGATCCATTACACCTACATTCCCAGCCAGCTGCAGGATGGATATTTCCTCCTCAGCCAGGCACTCGCCGTGGATACGGCCATCACCGTGAACCTGGGAAACATCGGAACCATGAGCGATCCGAATTACTACATCAACTCGTTCACCTACCAATCGGTGGCCGAGCTGGGAAACCCCGACCCGCCCTACACCCCTTACTGGACCCAGTGGGTTGCTGGCGGTAGTGCAGGCTACCCGACCGCCTCACCGGTGGCCTCGGGTTCTTGGTCATTCGGCTCGGGAATTTCCGCTCCCTTCCGGCTCATCGCGCCGGGTTCCTGGGATGCGCTCTTTTTCTCGGATGGCAACTCGGTCCCCAGCGTTGCGCCGATCCCGGAAACGTCATCGCTGCTGCTGACCCTGTTGGGCTCGTTGGTGCTCTTCCAACGCCGCCGCAACCGCTGAGGATCCCTAACCCTAGAAAAAATAGAACCGCAGATGAACTCCGATCGACGCAGATGATGAATGAGTGAAAAGATTTGAGGCATTCACCCAATGGGTGAATGCCGGGTCTTTCACCGCTCTCTTCGAATCAGCGTATTCTTTGTCAGCTGTGGTTCACTTCTTCCTTTTCCGGCGAACCGCCCATGTCTCCCCAACTCCATTTCCTCATCGCCGCCGCCCTCGTCACCACCGCGGCCGCAGGTCCATTTCCACCCGCCGCCGGCCAACCCGGCTCTGATGCCATCGCTGCAGGTGACTCCCGCATCAAACTTTGGGCCACCACCGCCGACATCACGCGCGGACCTCGCTTGATCGATTCCATGACTCCCAACCCCGCCGGATTCGGTGAGGCGCTCGACGCTCTTGGTCCGGCCAATGCCTCCCCGGATGACCCCTACACGGTCGTTTCGTTAGGCGATGGTGGCAGCGCGACCGTTACTTTCGGCTCACCCATCGGCGACGTGCCCGGCCCCGATTTCGCGGTCTTTGAAAATGGTTTTAGTGCCAGCTTCCTCGAACTCGCCCATGTCGAGGTCAGCTCGGACGGAGTGAACTTTTTTCGCTTTCCCTCCACCTCGCTCACCCCGGCTAGCACCAACATCGGCGAGGGCGGCTCGGTGGATCCCACGAACGTCCGCAACCTCGCCGGGAAACATCTGGCAGGCAATGGCACGCCCTTCGACCTCGCCGAACTGCGGTCCCTTTTCCCCGGCCTCGATATCCAGCGCATCACCCATGTCCGCGTCATCGACGTCGTCGGCACTAACAATCCTGCCTATGCCTCGCGGGATTCGCTGGGCGCGATCATCATCGATCCCTATCCGACCAACTTCTACGCCGGTGGCTTCGACCTCGATGCCGTCGGCGCAATTTCCGCCACCAGCATCACCTGGGCCGCGTGGACCAGCGCCCACGGCTGGACCGGCAACGCCGCCCTGCCTGCCGCCGACTCTGATCAAAACGGCGTCCCGAACCTCGTCGAATACCTGACGGGAAATGGAGCAATGAAAATTTCCATCACTCCCGGCGGCACCCTTGTTAGTTTCAATCGCCTTTCCTATCGGACCGATGCAAGCTTGCGCGTCGAGTCCAGCACGGACCTCATCCACTGGAACGTCTTGGCCTCATCGTCCGGCGGAGCACCCATGACCTCCACTTTGGGGAACATCCCCGTCACCGAACTCGGTGATGCCTTTAAGCAGGTCTCCCTGAGCCTCCCCGCCAACCCCGCGCCGACGTTCTATCGCCTCGCGGCCGAACTCCCACCAGGACCATGAACCCCTCCCGCCACGAGGTGAAATCCGCCGGCTTCACCCTGGTGGAGTTACTGGTCGTCATCGTCATCGTCGCCACCCTCGCCCTGCTCTCGGCGGTCGGATTCCAAGCTGCCCGGCTGCGGGCGAACCAGACGGTTTCCACTCAAAACCTGCGCCAGCTCGCCGCTGCGAACCTCCTGTATGTCGCGGACTATCAGACCTACTGCCCCGCCACCGACGTTCCTAACAAAATTCGATGGCATGGGGGAAGGACCAGTGCCCAACAGAAGTTCGATCCGGAAAAAGGCTATCTCTCCCCATATCTTGGCCTTAGCCACAGCGTCGGGCTCTGCCCGGAATTCCTGCGGCATCTATCAGGATCCAAGTCGTTTGAAAACGGCTCCGGTGGCTACGGCTACAACGCGATCTACATCGGCGGCCTGCCGGAAAACCCCTTCAAGCCGAACCGTCCCGCCAACGTCTCCAACCCCGCGCGGACCCTGATGTTCGCGACCACCGCCTTCGCCGTCGCCGATGGTGTCCAAGAGTATCCCTTCGCCGATCCGCCACAAGCAGTGGATTCCGATTGGAAACCCGTGGGCCCGCTCCAGCCCAGCCTCCATTTCCGCTTCAACGGCCGCGCCCTCGTCGCTTGGTGCGACGGTCACGTCAGCGAGGAGGTTCCTAACGGCAACGCGGAAGAAAACTTCTACGGCGGCAACAACCAAGCATCCCACCTCGGCTTCTGTGGGCCGACCGGTAACAACGGCTGGTGGAATCCACGAAACTGAGGAGAGATCTCATCCGCCTACTCCCAAAGCGGCTGAAGTTCTCCCCGTTCGGACGGCTCCGACACTCAACCAGTCGTGGAGTGTATTCTTTGATGTTGACGAAAGCACGGTGTCAGCCAAGGAATGCTTCTATGATCTATAATGTATTGTCTGATCGTACGATTGCCAGAGGCTTTATTCTGGCAGGTGCCTTTAACGTCGTCGGCATGTTGCTCGTTTCCAAGTTCTTCACCAATCCTCTGCTAGACGCGACGGATCCTGCGGTCTTCTCTTGGTTTGGCCAAGTTGCAATCGTGCTCTGGGGGTTGGCCTATTTGGCAGTCGCACGGACTTACCGGCATGTCCCCTATTTGGTAATCGTTTTCTCCATCGAGAAGATGGTTTACGCCACGACCTGGTTTCTTTGGCTACTGCGGGAAGGGCATTCATTGAAGAGTATCGCTTCGGAGTCGCTCGAAACAGCCATCTTCTTCGGGGTGTATGGGGCTGGCGCCTTTGCGTTCGGGATCTTCTTCGGGTGGGTGGCACTCAAAATTCTAACGGGAAAGTGCAATTCCGTTGCCTAATGATGAAAGAAGGCCTGTCGCGCGGGCATGTTTCCTTATCATGACGTAATCATGCACGGCGAGACAGAACGCCACCGAACTCGCGTAGTCCTTGCGTCTTTTTTGTTCTGATCTCATGAAATCAAATCTCCCCTTCCTCGCCATCGTTTCGTCCCTCTGCCTCATCGCCACTGCCGATGAACCTGCCAAGCTGCCGCGCTTGCCGTGGCACATGGTGAATCTTTGGTGGAGCAACAAGGGCGAGGTGAAGGACTTCACCAGCTTCGCGGTCGATGTCGACATCTCGGCTGACATGCCCTCTGACACCTACAATCTCTATATTTCGCCCTTCACCGGCTCGATCAACGGCAACCTCATTTACGGCGGCATTCAGACCAACTGCAATGGTTGGAACGCGATGAAACCTGAAGATCATCAGCGCCTGCATGGCGGACCCGGCTTTATTTTTTCCCGCTGGAGTGAAAAGCCTGATCTCACCTTGAAAGACGTCCGTGCGACGCCCGGAGGTTTAGTCGAGGCCGCAGATTACGAGGGGAACTTTGTTTCCGGACGCCGCCCGTATCCATGGAAGGCCGGGAAATATACCTTCAAGCTCCAGCGGCTCGACACCGAGATCACCGATGGCAAGCCCTTTACCTGGGTCGGAGCTTTCGTTCATGAATATGGCACTGGGCAGGATGTCTTTGTGAATGCCCTACGCTTCGCCGGCGACACCCTCGTCCACTCTGGCAAGAACGCGGGGTTCATGGAGTTCTACTCAACCGAGAAGCTCCGCACGCCACCCGATCTGACGAAGCTTCCTGCCTTAGTGGTGAAGTTTTCCAATCTCTGCTACAACGGCCAGCCTGCCGACCTGAAGAAGATCGATGCCAATTTCATCCGTTCCGCAATGAAGCGTGGCGATGGCCTGTCGACCCCGATTTCGCCCAATCTGCTGCATGTTTCCGCGTCCGAGGATGGGAAGGAAATCACCTGCCGCCTCGTGAACCAGCCATTTCCGGACGCCGAGGAGCCGAACCGCGAGCTTTGGCCGGCGACGAAATAAGATGAGGCAACCGACACTGTCGAGGGGCGGCGGACGATGATCAAGACGGAAGGCCTGTCCCGTAGTCATGCATATCCCGTAGTCATGCATAATCGAAAAATTTGACAGAATGATTTTTCGGACAGAATGATTTTCAAGACCGGGGCGACGCGGGTTTTCTCTTCAATGATTCTGTCAGAAAAATGATTCTGTCCTCTCCTCTGCGTTTCCTCAGCGGCCTTTGCGGCTCTGCGGTTCACCTATTCTGGATGAATGAATGAGATCCGTTTATTAGAATCAAAGAGGCGGCAAAATCATTGACAGCAAAATCATTTTTAAAGACCGAGACAGCGCATAACAGAAGGCCTGTCCCTTAGCATGTCCCGTAGTCATGCATAATCGAAGAATTTGACAGAATGATTTTTCGGATAGAATGATTTTCAAGACCGGGGCGACGCGGGTTTTCTCTTCAATGATTCTGTCAGAAAAATGATTCTGTCCTCTCCTCTGCGTTTCCTCAGCGACCTTTGCGGCTCTGCGGTTCACCTCTTCTGGATGAATGAATGAGATCCGTTTCTTAGAATCAAAGAGGCGGCAAAATCATTGACAGCAAAATCATTTTTAAAGACCGAGACAGCGCAGGCTTGGTCTTCAATGAGCGGCGCAGTTTGCATGAACGGGCCGCGCAAATTTTTTTCTGAAGGTGGCCTGAATCTTCCACTGCGAGGCCCTGTTGGAGAAGCATTTGAATCAAATCAGACGGCGAGGTGTAAGGTTGGCAGTAAAGTCTGCTAACTGGCTTAACGGGTACAAAAGAAGGCGCGGCCTGGTTCGCTTCCGGAAACCGGATTCGCGTGCCGCGCACTGTCGAGAGATCTATGGCCTCGATTTCAGGATGGCTCCAGCGAAAATTTTCGAGGTCACGAGCCAGAATGATGTCTGGATCTTCGCTATCATTTTGGTTTTCAGGGAAGAAAAAGAAGTGCCGAGTGGACAGTGATCCGTGATCAGAAAAGATGGAGAAATTAGGCGTAGGCGAGTTTCCCTTTGGGCTCGGGGATGGGGCGGTTGAGGGATTTGGGGTATTCTTGATTCTTGAGAGTGGAGTTTGAGCTGGTGGTTCGGAAGACTCGGGTTGTGCAAAGGGGTTGGAAACACCCTTCTCCTTATTGGCAGCCAGGGAGTTCGGGGATCTCGACGAGGAAGGCATTGTCTTCCTTGCTCCAGTAGATTAAGCATG
>JBBQDJ010000006.1:0-20001 GCA_038319595.1 Verrucomicrobiales bacterium | reverse complement strand
TGGTGGTCTTGTCAATGTTGCCAAAGCCATCGTGATGATAGGTTTTGGTGGATTTCAGAATGGCGGTGTCCGGCTCGATGGTTTCGGTTTCGAGCAAGCCGTCTTGATCATAAGTGAAGGCGGATTTTTTGTTGATGGAGGGTCTCCCGCCTCCTTGTTTGATAACGGCAGATTGTTTTAAGCGACCAAGGAGCCAACGTCCTGGTGTGGTGGTGTGATCATACGTGTTGCTTGTGACAACGGCGGTTCCGTCGAAACTATCGATCAGCGAGTCGGTGACGAAGCCATACTCGTCAAAAAACTGGACGGTGGTGGTTTGAGAAACGATTTTCCCCAAGGTCGAGTTCGTGCCAGTGAGATCTCGCAGGATTTTCACCGAAGTGTTCTGAACGGGCCGCCGGATGACGCCGCCGACGCCGGTGGTGAATGGCAGTTGATCGTAAGTGGCGGTTTCTTGGGAGAGCACTTTCATGCCGGCAGAGACTCCGAGGAGAGCCGAGGAGAGATCTTCACTTTTCACTTCGACCCGAGTCTCGGTATAGGCTGGACTGCCGCCGAAGGGGTAGTCGCGGCGGGTCTCGGTGCGGGTGATCTGGTTGTTCAAACCGTCTTTCGCCTCGATCCAGCCGAAGCCGAGGGAGGCTTCATTGAAGCGGTCATAGCGGAGGTCGCCGTAACGTTGGTGGCGGACGCGGCGGCCGTTATTCGCGTTCGGCTCGGAATAGCTGGAGACGACTAGGCGGGCGTCGATGACTGCGACATGACCGGCAGGGAGAATGTCAGAACTTTTTTGATAGACGCGGCTTTGAAAGCCATCTGTCGTGGGAGTGGGATCATTCAGGCGCTTGTAAGACACTTCGAGGTCGGTTCCCATGCCATCGACGATGCCGGTGAGGACTTCGGGTTTGCATCGGTTATACCAGACCTTGGGAGTCTCGTCGATGAGTCCGGTGATGAGGTCCGGGAAGCCGTCACCATTGAGGTCCTGGAGCTTGGCGCGCCGGCGGCCCTCGTTGCGGTCGGTGGTGGATTCGTAGATGCGCCTGTTTCCCGGAAGTCCCCAATCGTCCAGGCGGAGCCAGCCGTTGCCGGTATTGAGCAGGCTGGTGTTGGCAGTTCCCGGCCCACCGGAGTCTCCAATGTTGGAATAGAGGATATCGACAAGCCCGTCGCCATTGAGATCGGCCATTTCATAGCCGAAAGGAACTCTCGCGCCGTCCTTTTCGACATGCAGGGGTAGTGGGAGATTGTAGTTGGAGACGGAAGTGGTAGGGTTTGTGAATGGCTGGGCTTGGGTTTCCAGGTTCCACGCGGTGGAGCCTCTTTCCGCACGGTTAATCCACACTTGAGACGTGCTATTGGAATTGTCGTAATTGGATTCGACGAGATCGGGCAGGCCGTCGCCGTTGATGTCGGCGAGGAATGCGCCACGGTTCAACAGGGAGGTATCAACGAAAGCCGCAGTGATAGGAATGTCGTAGCGTGAGGTGGGTGGATTTTGCATTCCCGGAGTGGAATTCCAGCGATAGCCGGAGGTTCCGTTCATGAAAAAGGTGCGATGCACGCTGGTGGATGAAATGCCTTGGGCCTGGGAAATTTCCAGAATGCCGTCGCCATTGAGATCGACGAGGCGCCGGCCGAGGTCCTGATTGATATCAATGAGGGTTTCAGGCAAAACGCGGGTGGTGGTGCGGGTCCAGCCAGTGCCGGTTTTCCCGTTGTTCATGTAGGCGACGGCGGTGTTCATGTCCACGAATCGGCTGGCCGATGTGAGTGGTTCGGTCATCGGGTTGTGGAGTTCCCCATAGTGGCCGGTTTCGAGGACGAGATCTTGGTAGCCGTCGGAGTTGAGGTCCGCCCATTGGAAATAAGCGAAGCGGCGTTTGCCGCCGTAATTATCGTCCTGGCTGCTGGCAGCCGTGAAGGGTAGATCCCAACCGGGTTTCGCCGTCCACACGCCGTTGACGAGGGAGCGGAAGGTGTAGCCGTTGTGGATCTTGCCGGACTGGATGCGAGTGTCGGATGACTCCATCAGGTCGAGAATGCCGTCGCCGTCGATGTCGATCGGTTGGGCCAAGAGCTTGTGGAGATCATTGTATTGATAGGCGGTGGTGTCCGACTGGCGGACGGATAGAGGCATTTTCGTGGACGGGCGCAACGCGTTGTCGCGGGTGAAGCCAAAACCGTTGTTGATGAAAACATTGCCATCTGTTTTCGCGGTGAGGACTCCGTTCAGGTTCTCGTAGTCAAAAGCGCGCCAATCCGATAGATCTGGCAGCGCGTCGCCATTGATGTCTAGGGAAACAACGCCTAGATCCTTACCGGCCGAGGTGGAGTAACGGGGCAGTTCTTGATCGACATTGAAAAGGATGACCGGGGCATTCGCGAAGCCGGCGTTCTGGCGGTAGATCTTGACGTTGCGGAACTGGGCGTTGTCCACCCCGTCGGTGAATAGATTGTCCACGCACATCAGGACGAGATAGGTCTTGAGGCCGGAGCCAGTGAGCGGCTCGTCGTAGGTTCTCCAGCCGTCGCTGGTGCTATAGTTTTTAACAGGGCCGGTGTAGTCCAAACCACCTGACATGGCGATGGTTCCCGAGCCACCGACGCGATAGAAGGCGGCGTTGTCAGTGGTTTGATAAGTCTTGTCCGTGTCCAGGCCGATGATGGCTCCGGAACTTTTGCCGCTGCCCGCCGCCTGACTGTAGGATCTGAATTCAAAACGGATTCTGGAGGGGTTTGTTCCGTTAGACAGCGTCACGCCGCCGCCTGGGATTTCATAGGCTCTGGCGACATCTCCTGTGAGCTGGATGCAGGTCTTGTCACTCTCCACGGAGATTTCCGAGTTCACCTTGTCGGTGGCATCCAGATTCGTTCCATAGACCGGGAGATTGGTAGCACCTGGATCTTCCCACAGTGGATTGGTGACGGTATTACCAGGATTCTGAAGTCCGTCGTAGTTGAAGGTGGTCGAAGGAATGGAAAGTGCATCCGAATCCTGCATGAATTTGGTGACTGTTTTCAGGAATGATCGTCCCGTCTGATAGGAATTTACGTAGCCAAGGCGGTAGGCATGATTTACATAGTTGCCGGTCTTTACACGGATTTTCGAGAGGCGCTTGTTCGACAAATATCCGGCGTAGGTTGTATTCGAGCGGGTGATGTTAGAGCGGTTCTCGTAAACGAACTCGACACTGCAGTAGGGCAAGGTGTTCTGCTTTTCATTTCCGGTGTAATTGATTTCTGAAACGCGATGGTTGATGAAATTGAAATCCGTCGTCGCTTCATCCCGCGCGTAAACCACGGAATAATAGTTTCCGACGGTGTCCTTCACGCGGGTGACGCCCCAAGAGAGGATTCCTTGAGTGACGGAGGTTTTCGAATCGGCGGAATCGCCGAAGGTGACGATGAGGCCAGCTTTTGTTTCGACTTTCCAGGATAGCGGCCCGGTTCCGACGGCGGTGATTCGCGCGAAAGAATCCATTTCCGTCCGGTATTCCGAATCTGCCGCGCCGTAGGTCCCGCTAATGCAAACGAGGCGTTCGCCATCGAGAAAAAACCGGTCGTCCGCATCGAAATCCATGGGATCGTAGGTTCCGTCTTTAATTGCGGATGAAGCACCGCGAGTGATGCGCTGGAGGCCTGCTAGATTCCATCCCACGCCGACGATGCCATTTCCTGAGTTGCTCGAGTAGCCGAGACTGAGTTTCGGCTCCATGCCGCCGGTGCCTTTGGGGATGTCGATAGGGATCGAGTAGCTCGCGGAGCCGTCACCGCCGACGGAGAGCGCCCCTTTCAAAGCGCCGACGGCTTGGTGCGGTGCCTCGCTGTCAATCGTGAGTGCTGGGATGTTTCCCGAAACCGGATTCGCCTGACTTCCACTGACTCGGACGTTCCAAAGCGAAGCCATGTAGGCATCGAGAAACGTGCCGCCAGTGCCAGGCTTGAGATTATCCCGATCATAGAGATTGGGGTTAGAACCATTGGCAAGTTCCCAAGCGTCGGAGAGACCGTCTTTGTCCGCATCCGGGAAAAGCATGTTAGCCGTTTTGGCGGACAGATCATCGACGAAGGTGTTTCCGGTGTCGCTGCCATAGAACTCGAGGCTTTGCAAATTGCTATCACCCAGCCCGTCATAGGCGAGGTTCGCGGCAGCGAGTTTCCCATCGATGAAGAGGTCCCAGAGATCGCGAAGATAATCGTGGCGCATGGTGATGCGGACGTAATTGCTGGCGGCGGTGCCACCCACGGGGACATCAAATGTGCCCGCCGTTTGGATCCATTGCTCCGGTGTAGCGCCAGGCGTGGTCGAACTATCCGAACCGTGCAGCACCCAGATTTGTCCTTTTGTTTCACCGGCGGAGACTTGAAACGCAAGCTGGGTGCCGTTTGCCACAAAGGTCGCGGCGGTCCCCACCGGGTCTGCCGCAGGCTTGAACTGGAAGTCGATAAACGCAATCTGGTCAGCGACGTTCCAGTCGATGGCCCGGCTGATGTGGGATTCTTGGGACAGATTGACAGGAATCTTGAGAGCCTTGCCAGTCGTCGCCCCGTTGAAGCCTTCACCGGCTGCCGAAACCTTGGCGCTGCCAGAGATCATCTGCCAGCCCGCTTGTGTCCCAAGTCCCACATTGTCAGAAGGAATCCACTCTGCGGTTTCAAAATTGATCAAAGGCAATTCCGCAAGAATCTGGTTGGTCAGAAACGCAAAGTTCAAGAAAATGGCGATGACGGTCTTGCAAGATTGATTCACCAAACGAGTGTCCTATCTGATTTTAATTAGCGCGACAAATGACCATTTCGGCATTCGTCTAGCTGAAATCTGAGGCCTCTGGTAATCAGTAAGTTAAGAAAAGACAAGAGGCCGCTTTCGGCTGTGTGACCTCAATCCCCCAAAGCTAGTGGGACAATTTCCCCGTGCGATTGGAGACATTTCGGCACATTCTACGCAAACTCGAAACATTCTTGATGCGCGCTCTTGCCAATAGCGGGTCTTGTCCCTAAGCCCTGCGGCGCAATGGCAAGTATTGGACCCTTCTCCTTCCCTACCGCTGGTTTTGACGCTGTGATTTTTGATTGTGACGGGACGCTCGTTGACTCGATGCCCGCCCACTTCGACGCCTGGTGCGAGGCGCTCGCCCTCTACGGTGCGGGTGGGGTTTTCAAAGAAGATGTCTTCTTCGCGATGGGGGGCAGACCAACCATGGACATCGTCGTCGAACTCAATGACGAATACAATTTGAAACTCAATCCCGCTGCGGTCGCCTTCGCAAAACGCGAGGCCTTCCTCAAGCGCCTTTCCACAGTCACTCTCATCGACGAAGTCGCCGCCTTCGCGGAAAGCTTGCGCGGCAAGATCCCGATGGCCATCGCCACCGGCGGCTCGCGCATGGTCATCGAAAAGACTCTGAAAATCGTCGGCATTTCGGATTGGTTCGATGAAGTGGTCACCGCCGATGACGTCACGGAGGGCAAGCCGGCACCGGACATTTTCCTCAGAGCCGCGAAACTTCTCGGCGTGGATCCGTCCAGATGCCTTGCCCTCGAGGATGCTCCCGCTGGCATCGTCGCCGCCCAATCCGCCGGCATGCAGGTCATCGCGATTCCTTCGCCGCTGGTTTCAAGCGACTGCTGATCCGTTGATCGGGAGTTTTTTCGAGGTTTTTCAAACGAATCACTTCACTGGGATCGTTTTGGTCCTGAATAAACGAGGCTTAAGTCCGGTGGGATGGCTTCTGTACTGGAATGGTTCTTCCCATCAAACTTGAGAAAGCCAAAGGGCTGTTGGGCACTCTCGCTCCCTTCGCGTGGCTGGGGCTGTTGGCATTTGCCGTGTGGTCGGTGGGCCGGGAATGGGGTGGCTTCCACCTGATGGAACTGGATGATGCGCTGCGACGGATCGGTCCATGGCACCTAGGAATCGCGCTGTTACTGACGGCGGCGAGTCTCTTGTGCAACGCGTCACTGGACCTAGTGGCGTTGCGCTGGTTGCGAAAAGATCTGCCACCGCGCCAAGTGCTGGGCACGGCCCTGATCGCCGGATCCTTCAGCATGAACGGCGGTGGGACCATTCTCGGCGGTGGGACGATCCGGCTGCGATTTTACGGCCAGTATGGTCTCGGCGCGCCGGAAATCGCAAAGATCACCGGATTTCTCATGGTCGCCGGTTGGCTCGGCCACGCGCTGCTGGCCGGAGTGATGATGGTGTGGTCACCACCCGAACTTGCGTGGTTGAATGCCGCGACAGGGCGGGGGATCGGCGTGATGCTACTCGTCACGTGCCTGGCGATTTGTGTGCTCTCTGCCACTGGATTCCGCGGCAAGCCGCTGCGTTTTCTGCCAGCACCGAGACTGTTAGTCGCAGCGATGTTGATTTCCGGGCTCGATTGGTTGTTCGCCGGTCTTGCGCTGCGGGTGTTCCTGCCGGCGGAAATCTCCACCCCGACCTTTCTGGCGGCGACAGCGGTGGGGCAGGCGATCGGTGCTGCCAGCCACGTGCCCGGCGGTCTCGGCGTGATGGAGCTTTTCATTACGAAATTCACCACCGGCATGGTGCCAGCACCCGTCATCGCCGGGGCGCTGCTCACCTATCGGCTCACCTACTATCTGATTCCTTTCGTCATCGCCGTGGCAGCGGTGAGCCTGCGGGAGATCTGGAGCAAGCGCCACTGGGCGAAGAAAACGGTGGACGGCACCGGCAAGGCCTGGTCCGCCATCGCCCCACGTCTCGCCGGGATGACCGCACTGGCGGGTGGCTTCGTGCTGATGCTCTCCGCCAACACGCCGATGGCTGCCGACCGGAAGGTTCTGTTGGAGAAATTTGTGCCGCTGCCTTTCGTCGAAGCTTCGCATTTTCTATCAAGCATCGCCGGGACTGTGATGATCATCGTTGCCAGCGGATTGCTGAGGCGGGTCCAGGCGGCCTGGTGGATCGCCGTGTTGATGGCAGGCGGCGGGATCGTTTTCTCGCTCCTCAAGGGCTTCGATTGGGAAGAGGCATTGGTCCTATCAGTTTTTCTAGGGGCCTTGCTGCCGTTTCGCTCGAAATTCCACCGTCACGCCGGCATCTGGACGCGGCGCTTCTCGCTGAATTGGTGGGGGCTGATTCTATCAATTATCGGTCTCGCGATCTGGTTCGGGTTCTACACCAGCCGCCACATTGGTTACGAAAACCAGCTCTGGTGGCAGGTTTCCTTCGACAATGATGCGGCCCGTCTGCTCCGTGCCATGGCGGGCAGCGCGATGATCCTCATTTCGGTGGCGCTGATCCAGTGGTTCCGACCCGCGCCTCCCCGCTCCCGTGGTCCGCTGCCGCCTGAAGGAATGATCTTTGACATGGTTTCGAAAACAGCACGCTGCAGCAGCGCGCTGGCACTGGTGGGGGATAAGGAATTCCTTTTCAACCAGGAGCAAAGCGCGTTCCTGATGTATGGGGACCAAGGCCGCACCCGCGTCGCCATGGCGGATCCCGTCGGCGATGATGAAAAATTTGAAGGGCTCTACTGGCGCTTTATGGAGCAGGCGCATGACGATGGCATGCGGGTCGCTTTCTATCAGGTGGGTGCGGCGATGATGCCGGTCTGCGTGGAAATGGGCTTGCGGATCTACAAGCTGGGCGAGGAGGCGATGATCCCGTTAGATACCTTTGATCTCGCATCGTCCGAGTTGAAGAAATTCCGCAAGGTCATGAACCGGATGGAGCGCGAGGGTTGGTTGTTCGAAATCTGGCAGCCCGACGTGGTAGTGGAGCGTCTCGACGAACTCCGCGCGGTTTCCGATGCCTGGCTGTCTCATCACAAGGCACGAGAAAAGGGATTCTCGCTTGGGCGTTTCACTGACGACTATATCCGCCAGCTTCCCGTCGCTGTGATCCTCATCGAAGGCAAGGTCATCGCCTTCGGCAACATCTGGCCCGGCAATGGCCGTGACGAACTTTCCACCGACCTGATGCGGCATGTTCCGGACGCACCTAACGGTGTGATGGACTGCCTGTTTGTGAGCCTGATGTTGTGGGGCCGGCAGCAGGGCTACCGCTGGTTCGATCTTGGCATGGCACCGCTCTCCGGACTCGCTGCCAATCCATTCGCACCGCTCTGGAGCCGCATCGGCGGACTGATCTATGACAAGGGCGAGGCGTTCTACAATTTTAACGGACTCCGCGCATGGAAGAGCAAATTCCAGCCCGTTTGGCATCCGCGCTACCTCGCCATTTCCAAAGCCTGGGACCTGCCCGCCGCCATTCTCGACATCACCACGCTCATCGGCAAGCCATCCACCCGCAAGCGCCGTGGATCTAACGAGTCATCCACCGGGACGCCGCCAGATTCCGCGCAATCCATCGCCGACCTGTCATGAATCCCAAAACTCTAACTCTTCTCCGTCGTACGTTCACTGGGGTGCAGATCCTCCTGCTGATCCCGATCCTGTGGTTTCTCTATCATCTTTTCATGCCACGGCTGCACACCGACTCCAAGGCGGAGATGATTCCACTGGAACTATCGAGCGGGAAATTTGAAACCCGCTACTACGCGGCGGATCATCCCAAGGGCATCCTCATCGTCGCCACCGGTGATGGAGGTTGGTCCAAGCAGTGGGAGGAACCGGTCGCACTCCACGCGGCGGCGGCGGGATTCGCTGTCGGTGGTTGGGACTGCCGAAAATTCTGTGATACCCGCAAGTTTGATCATCCCAAATTGGTGGAAGCCTTCAACGCGGCGGTGACCGCGGTTAGAAACCGCGCAGCACTCCCCGCCGACACTCCGGTCTGGTTCACCGGTTGGTCCACCGGTGCCGAGTGGGCGATCAACGCCGCCGCCAGTCCAGATCGGGAGAAGCACCTAGTCGGTATCCTTGCCGTTTCCCCCGGCGACCGCAGCCGCTACGGACTGACCGCAAGTGATCTGCTCGGACTCCAACCACAGGGGCCGGACACCTACGCGCTGGCGGATCTCGCACCGGCACTCCACGGCATCCGCATCGTCCAGTTCGCCGGGGAACTCGATGTGCTCGATAACACGGATTGGATCAAATCTCTGCACGCGGAGACACCACACAAACTGGTCGAGATTGCCCAGGCGACCCACGACATGAACCAGGCAGCGCCGCGTTTCCTCAGCGAGTTCGACCAGGCCATCCAGTGGATGATCGACACTCCGATTTCTTCCGAGAAATAGCCGGGAGGCTGCTTCTAGGGCTCGGAACCCACAGAATATGTTGTAAACCGCAGATTTGGGAGGAACATATGATAGCACTGCCTCTTGTCTCCGCTCTGCGGGACCTGCGGCTTTGACCTCATCTCATGAAACCCTTTTATCCGAGCGCTTTGCTCGCCCTGCTCCTTGCCGCGCCGTCGGCCTCGGGTGAGGCGATGCTTCAGTATTTCAATACTGATTGGCGTGAGATCACAGCCCGGATCCCGGAACTCACCGAGGCGGGCTATGATTCGCTGTGGGTGCCGCCACCGACCAAGGGCTCGGGCGGCCTATCCGTAGGCTACGACGTCTGGGACCGCTTCGATCTCGGTTCCAAGGATCAACGCGGCACGGTGCGCACCCGCTACGGCACCGAGGCGGACCTGCAGCTTTTGTTGGAAACCGCCCACCGCTTCGGCCTGCGGGTGTATTTCGATAACATCACCAACCACAACGCCTTCGACATCCCCGGCTATAATGCCACCACGCCCATTGACACCTATCCCGGATTCGTGCCGGAGGATTTCCACCTGCGCCGCACCGAGGATGGATTCTATCGGAAATGGGACAACACCCGCGACTGGAACGATACCTGGCAGGTTCAAAACCTTGGCCTCGCCGACCTCATCGACATTGCGATCGAATCCCCCAACACCAACCATGGAGCGAACGAGGGCGACGACATCCCTAAAATATCCTTTATTCGCCAGCCGAACAACCCGGAATATTACCTTGATCTCGACCTGCCGATTTCTGTCACCAACGTCGGTGGCACCTTCTCGACCTTCACTTTCGCTAACAAGGAGCCGTGGCAGGACATCGGCGTGGCTGGCATTGCAAACTCGGCCAACAACGGCCGCTTCGACTGGGTCGATGCGAACTCGAACGGCCAGCACGATGCGGGTGAGACCAGCGAGCCCTTCACCGACACCGGACTTGATGGTAACAACCCAGCCTGGAAGACGGCCAGCCGGGGTTTCGGCGACGGGAAATACAACATGGGAAATCCGGTTTCGGAGGATGTGAATTCGCTGCTAATCCGTTCCGGTCGGTGGCTTCTTGACCGCACCCGCGCTGATGGCTTCCGCCTGGATGCCGTGAAACACGTCCCGGACTATTTTTTCGGCCAGCAAAGTGGGGCGGACAAGGATCGCTCAGGTGCCGGTTATATGGGACAGGCGCAGGAGCAGTTCAACCTCAGCCGCGGATTCAGCGACTGGAATAATCATCGGGATTCCGTGTTCGATACCGAACTGGGCCGCGACGACGCGATGATGTTCGGCGAGCACCTCGGCCAGCCACCCGGCTACGGCGGCTACTGGGATTCAGGCATGCGGCTGGTGGACAATGATCTGCGCAGCAATCTCAATAACTTGTTAGGAAATCCGTCAGCTAGTCTAGCTGGCTATGATCAACCCGGTGCCGGTGGCTTCTCACCCGGCCTCGGCGTGACCCATGCGCAGAGCCACGACAGCGACTACGCCGCACGCCGCGAACTCCAACACGCCTATTATCTGACACGCGCCGGATTGCCGCTCATCTATACCGATGGAAACAACCATGCGGGCATTCTCGGCGCCAGTGGTGGTGCGTTTCCGCGGCTCTCCAATACGAACTTCCTCGGTCAATACAACGACGGTCGTATTCCGAATTTACTCTATATCCACAACCACTTTGCACGCGGGCGAGCGGAATTGAAGGTCTTCGATCCCTTCGAACGCATCGTCTATCGCGAACAAATTCCCCGCTACTCTGACGGAGATTTTCTCGCTTATGAGCGCCTCGACAAACGCGAGAACATCGACATGACCGACGCAGATGCCGCAGTCATGCTGTTTATGATGAACGACAACTACTCCAGCGGCCAGGCGCGCAGTTTTAGTACGAGCTTTACGGGCGGCGCCTATCTCTACAACTACTCGACCTACGGCGGTGGTTTCTACAAATACGCCAACGAACTGAACACGGTGGTCGTGCCGTCTGGCGGTTATTTCGCCTTCTCGTGGCGTTCCCCGGAAACTTCGGATGTCGCTCCGGCCGCGCCGGTCACCATTCTTCAGGGCGGTCAACCGACGTCCACGATCACCTATGAACGTCAGGACGGCCGCGACGGCGATCCCGGTTTCAACCCCTATGGATTGCCAGACACCAACACGACCGATTATAAATACAGCATTACCGTCCCACGAGTCACCAATGGGACAGACCTCGCTTTCATCGCTCGTGCGGATGGTTCTGCTGAAAACATCATGCTGGCGCTCGACGGCGGTGTAGACATCAACTCGCAGATTCCGTTAGGTCCGACGACCGGTGAAAAGCGTGACAACGCGCCCGCGGTTTCGACCGATACCTTCCTCGGCTACGAACAGATGCAGTTCGTGCGGCGCACGGCGGAAAAATTTGCGGCCGTTTCCACGGCCCGGAATGTCATCGGCTCCAGTGGCGCGGAAACCTATCGCTGTGCCATCGGCACGGCGGGTTTCAACAATAACAATGGTGCCGGCACGAATACCGGCAACGGCACCGCTACTTACGTCTATCATGATCCTTCGACGAATCGCGACATCGGTGGTGCCCAGTTCTCGCCTGCTCCGGAGTCCGCCGCCGGCGCCCCCATCACCATACAGGTAAAGACCGGCTATCAGTTTCAAATTGATCAGGTTTGGCTCTATTACACCACGGACGGTAGCGCTCCTGAAGGCTCCGGCGGTATCCCAATCGGGACGACCCAAGCGCTCGCCATGGCCTACACAGCCCATGGCAATCCCGACGGCGCTAACATCACCGACTGGTGGACCACGACGCTTCCGGCCTTGTCCGCTGGCACGGTCCTGCGCTACAAGATCGGCGGGCTCAACACCACCGCCGGCAGCGTGTTTCCAACAGGCCCGACCGAGGTCGCTTTGAAGAAACGAATGGAAAGCGTCTTCCAGATCACCAACTTCAATGCTACCACCGCCAAGGTTCGACCCCACAACGACTACAGCATCGAACGCACCGGCCTTGTCGAAGGTTTTCATGTCCTGAAGTCCCGCGCCTTCCTGAACCGCGTCGGCCGCGCCTCGATCTTTAATACTTGGACGCAGACCTTCTACTACGACACCCAGACTCCCGGCGGGGAGGTCAAGTTTCCGGCTAACAATGGCGAAACGATCGGAGGTCAGCAGTACGGTGTCGTCGTGCGCGCGGATCCCAGTGTGACCGAGGTCTGGTATCACATCGATGATAGCGATCCGACGAACAATGATTCCGCCACCGGTGTTAGAACCGGAAACGGCGGCGGTTCGGAACCCTTCACGGATGCCAATAACAACGGCCTGCGCGACGTCAACGAAACTTTCACCGACATCAATGGCAACGGCACCTATGATGCAAATCTGCCAGAAGCTTGGGCGAAGGTCGATGAGGTGAGCGCCGCCGGCGGCATCACCAACCCATACGGGCGCGAATGGCGCTTCAACTATCGGAACATTCCTTCCACCGGCAACGCGACTATCAAGGTCCGCCTGTTGGAAGTCTCTTCCACCCGTAACATGACATTGTCCGCCTCGGCTGCGCATGTCACCGAGTTGCTCCGCACGGTCAATACCGCCGGCCCCGATCTTCGGATGTTCGTCACCTATCCCCAGCAGGACGGACAAACCGTGGGTGCCGGTTATGTGATGAAAGTTCGTTTCAGCGCCAGCCTCGCCGATGGCACGAACGAGCAGCAACTTCGCGACCGCTTCCTTGTGAAGATCGCCAGCAGCGAGTCGGGTTCTCTATCAGGTTCGGTAGTCCAGACTCCTCAGAACCTGCCCATCCTCTATAACTCCGCGCCCGGCTACCATGATTTCCAATTCGCGCTGCCAAACCTCTACAATGAGATTCCCGATTTCCTGCACACCATCGAGGTGACCATGGACCGGCCAAGTCCGGACGCGGACCTCGTCACGAACCGCCAAGTCCGCGCCCAAGTCTCGCAGCCTGCTGTTTTTGTTAGCATCAACAATCCGCCGGAAGTCGACTCGGATGGCAAGAAATACGAGATCGTCCTGCTGGCCGTGCCCGCACCGACACCCGCGCAGCGCAGTTTCATCGTCGAGGTAGAGACCGGCGCCGAAGCCACCGGGGTGTCCATCGCTTTTGCGAACAACTCCGGGACTGCGACGCTGATCAGCGACGACATACCGAATCCGCGAACCGAGGGCAACCACCTGTTCTGGCGTTTCCTGTGGTCGAATATGGTCGCCGGTAGTTTCACCTTTACCGCGAATGTGCAAACGGATGCCGATCCCGAAATCGAAGCGACCGCCACCCGCAACGCAACCGTGGTGATCCGTCAGGTCGTCGAGCGAAATGAGTTGGACGATGATGACGATGACGACGGCCTCACGGACTTTTCAGAGACCACCGTCACGAATCTGCCGACGACGAACTCGGACACCTGGACAAACGGTCAGGTCCATGTGGCGCGCGCCTATGGCCAGAGCAACCCGCTACGCCCGGACACCGATGGTGACGGACTGCCGGATGGTCTCGAAGTCGGATGGCGGGTCGCCCTGAATCCACCGACGAATCCGGCGACAGATACCGATGGTGACGGATTCCCGAACTATATCGCCGATCTGGATCCTCCGTTTTACAACACCCTCGACAACGTAGGCAAGGTTCCCGGCGTCAACACCGCGTCCGAAGGCGGGGACCGCGCGGCGCAACGGGCCGGCACGACCACCAATCCTAACAATCCCGACAGCGACGGGGATGGCATCAAGGACGGCGTCGAGGATGCGGACCGTAATGGTTGGGTCAATGGCGACGGAAAACCACTTCAGCCAGCCACCACCAATTTTGCAACTGACCGGCCGGGCGGAATCGCCAGCAGTGATTGGTCTAACAATATCCGTGATGCCGGTGAGACCTGGCTTGAGACCAGTCCAACCAAGGCCGACAGTGACGAAGACGGACTCAGTGACGGCTACGGCGAGGACAAAAATTTCAACGGGGTGATCGATGGCAACGCCAACACGAACCGGATCTACGACGCAGGTGAAGCTTGGCTCGAAACCGATCCGCTCAACAAAGATACCGACGGTGACGGTCTCCCCGACGGTTGGGAAACCACCTATGGTCTTGATCCATTAGACAATGGTGCCGACAAACTCTCCACCTCCACGGGCGCCGACGGCTTGGCAGACAATGGTGCGGCGGGAAATCCGGATGGCGACACCATCATCGTCGAGGGGCTGACCGTTCCTTACACCAACGCATTGGAACTTGCTAACAATACCGACCCCCGCTCGCCGGACACCGGGGTCCAGCCTCCGGTCGGTTCCATCGTCATCGGTCCGCAGACACCCGTTCTCGTCGGTGGTGTCAGCAATGGGAAGGAATTCACCGACTGGACGATCAATGATCTCATCGCTCTCGACGAATACGATGGTGACGGTCCTAACAATCAGGGTGGTGACGTCTATCACAGCGGCGACGGTTTCGACTCCTCGCGGGACATCGTCGCATTCTACGCCCGCGACGGGGGCGACACCTCCTTGGGCGGTGACGGAAATTTCTATTTCCGGGTGGATCTGCGCGATCTGGCGCCCTTCGCGGAAGACGGCAAGCTCGACCTTTATGTCGTCGTGGACACCGGTAGTCCAGGAACCGGCGAATATGCCTTGCCTGATGACGTGGATGTCGCCACCAGCATGAAATGGGAGGCAGTCGTCGCCTGTTACAACGGCAATAACGGCCGCGTCTATGTGGACACCCAGAACGCTAACAATTCGATTTCGCTGGGACAAGCGCTGACCCCATTCGGTGTGGTCGCTCGCGATCAGAATACGGCGGACGGTTTCAAAAAGGCCTACTTCAACAGCGATCTGGATTCCGTGGAATTCTCCATCAGCCGCAAGGCACTGCGCGACGCCGGTTGGAACGGACTCAACGCCGCCCAGCTCAACTATCAAGTTTTCACCACTAAGGATGGCACGGCTAACAACCCCGTTGGGCCGGGCGATATCGGCGGCCGCAACGACATCCGGGACACCATCAAGGACGACTTCCTTGCCAGCGATTACTACGCGGATCAAAGCTATATCTCCCAAGCGCAGAACGCGGTGCTTCGCGGCTACATCGGAAAAAACGCTGACAATGATCGTGGCAAACGCACCAAGATCATCAGCCTGCTTCATGGCAATCAGGCGCTTCAGCCTGGCAGTTCCACCCAGGCGCTGATCCATACCTCGGGTGCCGGTTACTATCGTCCGCTCGATGTCCATCAGGCCTTCAGCACACCGGTCGCCCTGCACATCACGCCGACGCTCGCCTCTTCCATCCAGTGGGCGAAGGTCGATCCTCTATCTGTCCGCCAGAACCGCGATGGTCCGGCGTTCAACGGGCGGATTAAACAGCTCGCCCAAGGTGGAGTGGTGGATCTGTTGGGCAGCACTTTCGCCGATCACATGATCAGCTATTTCCCGCTGGCGTTCAACTCCGCCAACGTCTCGCTGGCGAATGATTTCCTGACGAATTTCTACGGTGGAACCCATTCGTCGTCGGTCTTTTGGAACCCCGAGCGAGTTGCGGACTCGGCCACATTCTCTCAGATCCAAGGGCTCGGATATAGCTACACATTCATTGACCAGATGCGCCACGTGCAAAAGTGGTTTGGTCGCAACAGCTCGCTGGGCGACGATGGCTACCGCCTGAACCAAGTAAACGGCGTGAAGTGTTTCGTCATCAACGACCAGGCCGCCACCTATCGGTTCCAGAACACGGACAACGGCGTGGCACTTTCGCTGCGGGACCTCCTCCAACGCAAGGCGCGCAGTGGCACCCAAGACCAGGTGATCGTGCTCTTCAGCCAGTGGGAGGATTTTACGAACAAAGCCAACGCCGATGCCTACGACAAGAACATCCGCTGGATCGCGAACCGTCCGTGGCTGCAACTCGTCACGCCGGACCAAATCGCCAGTGGTGCCGTGGACCTGTCGCAACCGCCCGACGGACTGGGAGACACGTGGGGAAGCGTCAACCGCGGTAGCTCCGGTCTCGCCAAGGTAACGCATGACTACGTTGATCACGCGACCGAGGAGAACTATGATAACTGGTATAATGGCCTCAGTGGTCGCGAGGAGGGCCTGCGCGATAAACGCTTCGACATCCGTCCCGGCGTGCAGCTCGCCGTGGGCAAATCCTTCGGAACCCTCAGCCTGGGGACAGGCATCATCAGTGACGCGTGGGCGCAGGTCTCGTCACTGCCTAACGGAAATCTAGCAAACCTTGCGTGTGGCACCGCCGGAGCCGCTGTTTTCCAAACCGCTTTCCACAATCAGGCCAACAATGACCTGAGCAAATACAGCACCGGAGCCTATATCTATCCGGACACGAGCAGCCAGACGCTCGCCGGATTTGCAAAAGTGGCGCAGTCTCAGTTCCGCAACACCGCGGTCTTCGGTAGGGTGCATGCTTGGTCAGTGGCGGCCATCGCCGGTAACTACAACGGAGCCTCGTTCACTGAGTCGTCCGACGTGGATCTCGACGGGGAAGGGGAGTATCTGTTATACAATGACCGGCTCATCGCGGTCTTCGAACGGATCGGTGGTCGGCTGATCGGCGCGTGGGTCCGTGATCCGCGAACGAATGCCATCCATCAGGCCGTGGGAAATCCGCTGGGCTACGCCGGATCCGAAGATGAGACCGAAGGTGGCACCAACATCACCGGCGGAGCCGTAGGAGCTTATCGGACCAGTGGTTTCAAGGACTGGTTTGCGAACGGCGCACCGAACGCCCTTGCTTACGTCAACGATCTCTACACTGCCACGCCTCTCGCCACCGGTTGGACATTTACCAGCACGGACGGGAGAATCGCCAAGTCGATCACGCTCGCCGCCGGGACCTCGTCGCTCTCCGCGTCCTACTCGCTCGGCTCAGGGGTCGGTCCGCTTTACGTTCGCTTTGGACTCTCGCCGAACCTCAACGATCTGCTTCTCTCAGGTCAATCCAACCTCACCCCACTCGCGAACAACCCGGCCTTCGGCGAGGTAGGTGTTACTAACTATCAAGCGTCCGGCATGGTCCGCTCCTTCGTTCGTTACGGCAGTGGAAATACAGCAAGCTTCAATCCGGCCGCCGTGGACCGCGACAACGGCGTCGTGTTCGACACCCTTAACATGCGTAACCAAGCGCAGACCCAGCAGTTGGAGATTTTTGGAAACACCGGCATGACTTTCGAACTCGGTCTCTCCGCCGGCCCGCAGGACACCGATCGAGACGGGCTTCCAACAGATTGGGAATCTGTCAACGGGCTCAATGACAACGACGCTGCCGGAAACAACGGCGCCAATGGTGATCCCGACAACGACGGCATTTCTAACATTATTGAATGGCTGGTCGGGCTGAACCCGCAGGTCGCTGACAGTTCCGCCTATCCGAAACTGGCGATGGCCAAGATCGCAGGTGGATTCCGCCTGAGCTTCCCGACGCTGCCTGACCGCCGCTATCAGGTGCAATCATCGACGACCCTCGGTGCTTGGTCGGATTTCGGCACGCCGCTGATCACCTCGACCGCCAATGCCCCGGGGCTGTTCCAACTCGACGACACCGCCGCTCTGCCGAAGCGTTTTTATCGGATGCTGATTACTCCAGCTCCGTGAGCTTATCCCCGTTAGCATTCATGAGAACCCATTTACCTCATTTCAATCGCCATTGGTTACTGGCGCTTCTGCTCGGTCTTTCTAGCGGATCGCAAGCTGCACTTTTGAAAATCAGTCCGAATTCCGTGACTCGCCAACTCGCGACGGAAGTGGACGGAAATTACACGACCACCCATCTCTACCTTAACGAAGTGGCGGGTGATTCCATTCCTATCACGATCTTCTTCGATCCGCAGATGCTCGGCGTGGAAACCTGCGAGGTCTTCACCAATCTCAACCGCCGCGACCGCGCGCAACTCGATGCGAATGCCGATGGCATCGAGGATGGAATCAAGCCGGTGGATGGCAATACGATCCAAGCAGGAAACGACAACCACTATTTCAAAGCTGTCACGATGGGTTCCATCAGCGGCGGCTATCAGCTCACGCTGCCGGCCACCAAAACCGGGGCCTATCGGCTGACGGCTCGTTGGCGTTTGACCACGGATGCTCCCGGATTTTACCGCTACTACAGTGATCCGTTCGGCGATTTGAGCTTCCGAGCCCACGCGATCGTGGTCTCGCCCAAGTCGGCCCGCGAGATTCAGCTGTATGAGGCGAACCCACTCACCGTGATTTCCACCGGCACGCTACCCTCGCAGCGCGGCACTTTCGGCGACCTTGCCTTGGGCGTGGCAGGCGGGCCGAGGTTCAATTTGGAGTATGTAAAAAGTCTGGGCTGCAATATGCTTTGGTTCCAACCGATTCACCCGAATGGGATCGCCGGACGCCAGATTGACCCCGCGACGGGACAGCCGTTTGAAGTCGGTAGCCCGTATGCGGTGAAGAATTTTTTTGAGGTCATGCCGCTGATGGCGAAGGCATTTGTGCCGGGTGGCACGCCCGCCAGCAACGACACGCCTGCGGGGCGGGCGCAAGCTCTGGCGGAGTTTCAGTCCTTCTCCGCGGCCGCTGATGCCGCGGGTGTGGGCATGATGTTGGATGCGCCATTCAACCATACCAGCTACGACGCCGAACTCGCGGCGCTTGGCCAGACGCTTTTCGGCGGCGCGAGTCCGGGGCAGGAAATTCGCAACACCGAGGCACGTTTCTATGCCCGCTCCGGGGCCTACGATCTGCGGGCTTCTAACGCAGGAAATATCGCCATCGCGCCGGACCGCATCGCTGAGTTCGCCTTCGCGGATACCTACGAAGTTTTCTTCGGTCGCTACGCAGCGCTCGAATCGGGATCGACCTCGGGCCATCTCAGCGAGGCGGATTGGTTCGACTATTCGATTGGCAGCGAGAATACCGCTGGTGACGGGCATTTCGATGCGATCACCCAGAAGGTCTGGCAGTACTTCGCAGAATACACGCTGCAATGGCTGACCCAGACCGGCTATCCGGCGAATGTTAGCGGAGCATCCTTAGATTCGACGGTCGGCATCGATTCTCTGCGGGCGGATTTCGGCCAGGGACTGCCACCTCAATGCTGGGCGGATATCATCAACAAGACCCGCACCCGGAAATGGAACTTCATTTTCATGGCTGAATCGCTGGACGGTGGCGCGGTCACCTATCGCAGCGGGCGGCACTTCGACATCCTCAACGAGAACATCGTTTTCCCACTGCACGCCGCTCAGAACACAAACCAGTTCCGCCAAATCTACGAAGACCGTCGCAGCGCCTATGGTCAGGCGCTGGTGTTGTTGAACACCAGCTCTCATGATGAGGATCACTATCAAGACCCATGGCAGGCGCTCATCCGCTATGCTGCGAACAACAGCGTGGATGGCGTGCCGCTGGTTTTTCCGGGGCAGGAGTTAGGCCTTAGTGGCGCGGTGGTGCCGCCGGGTGACACACAGTCGGGCATCAACCCGTTTGGCTACGATCGCTATGAAACGAATTTCGGGAAACCGATCCCGCATTTCAAAAAGTATAATTCGCTCATGCCACTCTGGCTTAAGACCACTCCGGGTGACCCGACCTATAACTACGGACTCGCCCAACTTTCGAAAGTGTATGAAGGCATCGGTCAGGCCCGCCGTTTTTCTCCGGCATTGCGCAGTTCGAACCGCTATTTCCTCAATCTCAATGACAACTCGCCAAACGGGCAGATCTTCTCGGTTGCGAAATTCGAAAACCGCAACGCCGCCCCGAACATTTCCGACATGGTGCTCGCCTTCGTGAATCTCGAC